>NZ_JANSIV010000045.1:0-1241 GCF_047502705.1 Synechococcus sp. H70.1 | reverse complement strand
ACACCCCTCTCCCACGCAGTGGGAGAGGGGCTGGGGGTGAGGGCTAACACCCACTGCCGAAGTTGAACAGCACCTCCAGCAGGTCGGCGTCGTAGATGGCGCTGTCCCAGTTGATATTCTCGTAGCGGTAGCCCCACTCGCTGAAGGCAAACAGTGCTCGTGGCATGCCGCCGCATCTACACAGCCGTTGCAGTCTACATCCCTAGCTGCAAGACACCTGTATCCAGTAGGAAGGCTTCCTTGCGCCAGGTGGTAGCGTTCCGACCATACCCTACAATATAACGCCCGCTGGGTGAGATGGCTCTGACTTCCTCAAGTACCGAACCGTCTGTCAGTAGGTGGGCGTAGGTGAGGGTCAGGTCTTCCATCCCCATTGCCCGTGTCCAGCGAAAGGCACGCGGTACCGAAGCGGCGATGATAGACGAGGATATGCAAGCCGTGCCGACCACCACCGAGCCGTCCGCAGAAACGCCATAAACCTCGCCGCAGGGATCTGCCAGCAAGTCGAGAACTTCCACCCCCGTTGCACGCGTCCAGCGAAAGGTACGCAGCTGCCCAGCGGCGATTTCAACCGCACCGACCACCACCGAACCGTCCGCAGAGACGCCTGCAGCCCAACCTCCATCACTATCTGGCGGCGTGCCCAAGTCTTCCATTCCCATTGAAAATGTCCAGCGAAAGGCTCTTTGCTGCCCAGCGGCGTTGTAAGCCGCGCCAACCACAACGGAGCCGTCCGCAGAAACGCCATAAGCTCCGCTCCAATCTCCACCCAGCGTGCCGAGATCTCCCATTCCCGTTGCACGCGTCCAGCGAAAGGCGCGCTCACGCCGATCGGCGTTTTCAGCCACGCCGACCACCACCGAGCCGTCCGCAGAAACGCCATAAGCTCCGCTCCAATCTCCACCCAGCGTGCCGAGATCTTCCATCCCCGTTGCATATGTCCAGCGAAAGGCACGCGTCTGCCCAGCGGCGTTGCAAGCCCCGCCGACCACAACGGAGCCATCCGCGGAAACGCCGGAAGCGAAGGATTCCTTACCACCATGCAGCGTGCCGAGCCAAACGAGCGATGGTTGCTGTAACCAACCTACAGTCGCCATAATTACAGAACCTCCCCACTCATCAGAGCACTGGTCCGAGAGTGACTATCTCGTCGCGCCGTTATGCCTCCTGATGTTAGCGTATGTGTTATGCTCTGTTGCAATGATACCCAGTCCGACTACCGACGCTCTCCCCTCAAAGCC
>NZ_JANSIV010000044.1:0-8425 GCF_047502705.1 Synechococcus sp. H70.1 | reverse complement strand
CCCCCCCCCCCCCCCCCCCCCCCCCATTTTATACCCCCCACACCCCCCCACTTTCATATCCGTTTCGTGGCTTCTGATATGTGAATAACACACACACCATACCCCCTGCCGACGACTCTATCTCAAAGCGAAGGGCCGAGAAACGCCTGCCGAAATTGCTGCAGCAGCCCTTGCTATGGCTAGGGAAGTTGGGCCACCAGGCAGCGGGCCGGAGCCAGTGGTGGAGTTGCGGCTGGTGGGCCAGGTGGGCTTTGCCAAGCACGAGCTGGATAGCCGAGTCCTGCAACGGCAAATTCAGCAGCTTACCGGTGCCCTAGTCGTCCTCTTTCGTTTTGAGGCCACTTCTCTTGAGATTGGCTCGGCCACTCTTTCTTTTGAAGAAGAGGAGCAAAGGCTCCAAATTGAAGAGAAGGTCTACAGGGACCTGCTGAGCAGCCACGCCCACTACCGGAAACGCAGTAAAGAGCTGGCACAGCTACTTTTGGATCTCAAAGAAAGAGTGTTGGAGGGCCAAAGCGAGGCAGAGATCTACGCCCACCTGAGCAGCGCCTTTGTAGGGGAAGAAGACTGACCATGCGGATCCTTTCAGTAGCTCTCCAAAACTTTAAATCCTACGAGGAAGCTGTCTTTGAGTTTGAACCTGGTATCAACGCTATTTGTGGAGAAAATGGAGCTGGAAAAACCAGCATCCTGGAAGCTATTGCTTGGGTTCTGTTTGACTACTGTCCCTACAACCAAGAAGAGCTGATTCGCACAGGTGCCAACGATGCGGCGGTTACCGTACAGTTTGTCTCGAAATGGGATCAGCGCACCTACACTGTCCGCCGCAGTGTAACCCAGGGGTATCGCCTCTTCGATCCCCAGCTCAAGCAGCGCCTAGACTACGAGCGTAAAACGGATGTACTGGCCTGGCTGAGGCAACATTTGGGAGTACCTGCCGGTACAGATTTAGCGCGCCTGTTTGCTACAATTATTGGTGTTCCCCAGGGCACCTTTACAGCAGACTTCCTCAAAACCAGCAAAGAAAGAAAGGAAGTCTTTGACCGTATCTTAAAGGTAGAAGAATATCAGCAAGTTGCCAAGGATCTGCAAGCAGTTGAAAAATACAGTGAGGCGCAAGTTCAAGCTATCAAGTATCGAATTGAGCTGCTTCACCAGCAGCTACAAGACTGGGATCTATTGCAAGAAGAGCAGAAAAAGATCGAGCAAGAGCTAGGCTACTGGCAGGAGAATATAAATCAATGCACTCGCACCCTGAGTGAAACTAGGCAGAAAGTTGAGCAACTGGAGGAACTGCTTGAGCAAATCCAAGCACTTGAACAGCAAATTGCCCAGCTGGAACAAAAGAGATTGCTTCTAGACCTATCCCTTGAGCAAGCAGAAAAGCTATGGGAAGAAGCTAAGCAAGCTCAGGCAGAGCAAGAGCAATCTCGAGCAGGAGCGCAGCGCTTCCTGGCTATAGAAGTCCATCTGCAAGAGTTGGAAAAGCAACAGCAGCAGCGCTTGGAGTGGCTAAGAAAGCGAGAGAACCTGCTTTTGCAAAAGCAAAACATTGAAAATCAACTGGCAAGACTTCAGGAAAAACTAAGTCAACAGCAGCGCTGGAAACAGGAGTTGGAGGAGCTGGCCCCCAAAATTCAGATCCAGGAAGAACTGGAGCGCCAACAAAGCCGATGGACTCATCAACTCAATACATTGCTACAGCTATACCAGGAATGGGAACAGCTACAAGGAAAGTGGTTAGCCCAAGCTGAACGTTGTCAACTCCTACAGAGCCGAGTTCAAGAGGCAGAACAAGCTCAGGTTATTTGTCAACAGCACCAGCCAGCCTATAGTCGCTATCTAGAACTAGAAAGTCTTATTGTCGACCAAGAAAAACTGCGGGGGATCCGACAAACTCTAATAGCTCAGCGAGAGGCTCTATGGCAGCATCTTCGCCAATTACAGTTGCGAGGATCCGAATATCGGCAACAGCTCCAGCTTTTGCAGAAAATGGAGGCAGAGAGGCTTTCTTTGCAATCTCTCTGCCAAAAACAGGTTGAATTGGAACAACTTTATAATCAAATTGGCCAAAAGTTGTCCTACTTTCAGGCACTGCGCCTTGAACTTAAGCAACAAGAGGTAGAGCAGGAGCAGAGCCGCGCCCAACTGGAGCAACTGCAGCTGCAGCTTCAACAACGACAGACCGACCTGGAGCGCATAGCCAACCTACCCCACCTTGAGGCTCAACAGGAGTGGTTGCAAACCCAGCTAAGCTGTATCGCAGCAGCACGTCAGTTTCAACAAAAGCTGCAAGCCCTCTTTGAGGAAAGCTCTTGCCAGCTTGCTGAGCACCACCGCCGCCTCCAGGACCTTGTCCAGGAGCTGGCTACCTACCAACAAAGCTATCCGCAGTTTCAGTCCCTATGGCGGCGGATCCCGGAAGTTCTCTATGAGTCTCTAGCTCTAAACCAACATTTGCTACAGTCAATCCACCAATTCCTGCAGGACCTTGCTCCACAAACAGATGAGACTCACCTGCGCCAGCAGCTGGCTGACATCCAGAAGCAACTTAAGACCTTGCAGCCCCTGATTGGCTTGACCACCCAGATTCCCGAACTGGAGGCTCAAATTGAACGATTGACACACCTGCAGAACGAGCGGCAATGCAAAATTGATGATCTGCGATGGAGCCTTGAAGCTGAGTACAACTTCCTCCGGCAACACCAGGAAATTGGCCAGGCCCTCCAGGCAGTGGGGGATCCTAGGGGTCAGCTCCAGCGCCTAGAAAAAGAGCTTAGCAATAAGCTGCAAGTGGAGCAGGAATATCAGCAAATTGAGGATCAGATCCATCAACTCCAGCAACAGATTCAAACTCTAGAGCAGAAGCTTGATCCTCTGTTAGATCTGGATGAAAAGATTAATGCTTTGCAAGAGGAACAAAGGCGTCACCGCAACAGCTATGAAACCTTTATCCGTATGCAGACCATAGCCCAAAGTTTGCCGCAGCGGCAAGATGAACTGCAAGCGGCTCAGCTGGTCTTAGATCAAATTCAGAAAGCTAAGCAAGAAAAGCAAGCTCAGATTACCTATTGGGAACGAACAGAGGGATCCAAAGACTACCTGCAGGCCCAAATTGCAAAAGCTGCTGAAACTTTGAGAGAATTAGGGGATCCTAGAAGTCAGGCTGAGCGGCTCAAGGCAGAGCTTAGGCTGGAAGAGCAGTACCTATGCCTGCAAGCCAACTACCTACAGCAAATCCGGGACTTAGAGGTAGCACTCCAACCTCTCGAGGAAGCACTATCCCAAACTGAACACCTGGAGCAAGAGCTGGGATTGCTGAAGGAAGAGCGCGAAAGGTATCGACCAGATCACGAACACTATCTAAGGGCAGAGCCTATTGCCAGACTGCTAACTGAACGGGAACAAAAACTAGCCGAACTCAAGGCCCAACAGCAAGGGTTGCAAACGCAACTAGCCCAACTGCGGAGAGAGCTGGAGCCCCTAACTTCCCTCTACCAGCCCCAGGAGCACCAACACCTTCGATCCCTCCTGCAGCTTACTGAGATCCAAAAAGCCAAGGCCCAGGCTCGTCTGGAAAGCCTTTTCCCACAGTTGCAGAAAATCCAGGAAAGACTGCAGCAACTGGAACAGGTAAAGCAAGCTTTAAAACAAGCTGAGGCGGAAAGAGCCGAGAAAGAAAGGCTGCACCGCTTCATTAAGTTTAGTCGAGATACCTACAAAAAAGCTGGTCCTCAAATTACCCAGTACTACCTGCAACAGATCAATACCGTTGCTGATCACCTCTTCCGAGAAATTCTCAACCGCTTCGATGTCAGACTCAGCTGGGAACCTGACTATGAGATCCGCATTCAAGAAAGAGGGGGGCCCAAACGGCGTTTTGCCTGCCTTTCTGGAGGAGAGCAAATGGTAGCAGCTCTAGCCGTCCGCCTAGCTTTGCTCAAGGTACTGGGACAGTTAGACGTTGCCTTTTTTGACGAACCTACTACCAACATGGACGCTCAACGCCGCCAGCGGCTGGCGGAAGCTATCACCAACTTGCATTCCTTTGAGCAGCTATTTGTGATTAGCCACGACAACACCTTTGAGCAAGTGACAGAAAACGTCATTCGTGTGGAAAGGCACTCTGGATCGGGTCAGATGGAGAAGGGTAACAGCTATGGTTTTTAGGGCAGATCGGGTACTAGCTGTATTACAGAAAAAGCGCGAAGCTTTCGCTGCTTTCCATCAAGGAACTTCAGAGCGTAGAGAACGGTATCGCCAGGCAATGGAGAAATTGTGCCGGTGGTCCAGGGCAGAGATTACTGAGAAAATAGCTCCCTCAGCCTTTCCAGGTGCCTTGCCCACACAGGAATGGGATCTTTACTCCAGCTGGAGAGTCCCCTTTCAACAAAAATGGAATAGCTATGAGGAAAGCTATGAATGGGCAAGACCAGTTATCAAAGACGTTCCCACATTTGCAGTAGATGGATCTCAAATCTACCCCAGTAAGGATTTATCAATACCAGTAGCCTTAGTGCAGATTGGCTGGTACGAGAACTATCACTGTGACCAAGGACTTTACGAAAAAGATATCCAGGTCGATGTACTAACCCCAAAAGATCTAGAAGTCAGAGATAGCGGAGAACCTAAGGAGAGCATTGTTAATAAGCGTCGCTTTCAGATGGAAACAGGAAAAGTTGCTGAGTATATTTGGCAATCTCAACCTGGATCGCGAAAGCTGGCTTTCCTAGATGGGGTACTAGTAGCCACCTTTGCCGAAACCTTTGATAGCAAAAGTCGAGATTTCTATGTGGAGTGTTTGTTGCAAGTACTGCGCGCCAGTGAGCAAAACAGGATCCCTGTCGTAGCTTACATTGACACTGCGTACAACTCAGATTTGGTCACACTGCTAAGGAACTGCTTTGATCTTCCCGAGGCTCCCTATCTGCACGATGCACAGCTGCTTAGCTCCTGGTTGGAATGGGGAGACCGAACGCCCTTCTTTGTCTGCGCCTGCAGTGGCGTTCTTAATCCCCAAGAAGGGATCCTCAGCCGCTACCAAGAAATGCAAGGACGAGTGGGGTTTGTGTACCTGCGTGCCAATGACAACTTTCCAGCTCGACTAGAAATACCTGTTTGGGTTTATGAGGCAGGCCTGTTGGACTGGCTGGTAGATTTGGTACGCTGTGAGGTGATTATTGGCCGAGGCTATCCTTACGTACTGGAGACGGCGGATCAGGTAGCTGTTATTCGCAATGAAGATCGCAACCTTTTCTTACGTCTAATGCAGGAGTGGGCCAGCCGCGAGAATCTTAACCTCCGGCTCTCTCGGAAGACTCTCAGCAAGCTACAGCGGAGGCGGGTCTGATGAGACTAGGCAAGGTGGTTCGCTCGAACAGCCACTGTGACTACGTAGTACAAGTGGATGATGCTTTAGAAGTCAAAAACCCTCCCTCCCCCGAAGACTATGGCTTCGGCAGCTTTGTCAAGTTAGAAAGCAATCAGCGCCACTGGGCTGTAGGGTTGGTTTACAACAGTCAAATTTTAAATCCTATGTTTCTTAACGCTGGGCCCCGTCTTTCCAGCCAGCCGGATCCCTATTTCTCCCCTGATTTGCAAAATGAGGTGCGCACATTACTTTCGGTAATTCTCATCGGAGCTTTGGACGAAGAAAGGCGTTGTGGCTGGCAAGGGATCCCGCGCGTAGTGGTGCCTGTCAATACACCTGTCTTTCGCATGAGCCAAGAGGAAATCCTGCGCTTCCATCTCAATCCTCAAGGTCAAACTCAATTTTCATACTACGGACTACTCTTGAGTAGCGGTGGCAACTTTGCCAACCACCTTGTCTATCAAGTCTTAAACGATATCATCCCTATGTTCTCCGACCCATCCCAACGACGAGCTCTGCAAATTCTAAGCAAAGAACTAGCCTGGAAAATAACTGTAGGAGCAATGCGCCGATGAACCAAAAGGCCTCACTCATTTCCATGGAAAGTTCCCTTTCCCTAGCGGAGGATACTCCAGAGGTGATCGGTACTGTTAAGGGCCCTGGTGAGACTCCCAACCAATATGTGTTTATTACCTCCAACACCCAAGCAGTCAAGGTGGGCGATTTTGTCTATTACGAAGTGCGGGATACTCAACCCCAACCTTTAAAAATCCTGGGTAGAATCACCCAGGTCCAGCTTCTGGATCACATCCCCGACCGCATCTTTGCCGACACGGAGATCGACCCCAGCACCATCGTGGCTCTGGTCGGCTTTACCCATCCCAACCCGGAGATCTACGCCGTAACCGTTGAAGTTATCGGCTATTTTGATCGGGCCATGGGCTTTATTAACCCCCGTCGCCCTCCGGATCCCGGTGCCAAGGTCTTTTTAGCTCCCAATTCGCTCTTGAAGTCAGTCTTGAACAAGCGGGGGGAAACGGAAGTTGGCGGGGCCCATTTAGGCAGCCTGCTGCTGCGCGAGGAGGGAGCGGTGCCTGTGGTACTGGATGTCAGGGAGATGGTTAGCACTCATCTGGCCATCTTAGCGGGGACGGGATCCGGCAAGTCCTACACGGCAGGAGTTTTAATTGAAGAGCTATTGTTGCCCAAAAACCGGGCTGCCGTTCTTGTTTTTGATCCTCACGGAGAGTATCATACACTGGCAGAGATACAATCTCACCCCAAGTTTTTGGGTGAAGATGGCTACCGCCCTAAAGTCAAGGTTTTCTACCCCAAAGGAATTAAGATTCGCGTCTCCTCCCTTAACTTCTTCGATATCCTGGCCCTACTGCCGGAGACCACCGACCGACAGAAATCTGTCCTAAAGAAAGCCTTTGACAAGGTTACTCAGTTTGATTCAGAGCGTTGGACAATCCAGGATCTAATCGAGGCTGCCTACGAAGTGGATTCCAAGGAAGATGGATCCCAGGGATCCTCCGCCCCTGCTTTGGAGTGGAAGCTGGAACAGATCGATCGCTCTCCCTATTTCAGCACTGTGGAACATCTGGCTCCGCGAGACTTGTTTGAGCCAGGGCAGGTGACCATCTTACAAATGTACGAGATCAGCCAGGAAGAGCAGCAAGTCATTGCCGCCGCCATTTTGCGCCAGGTCAATTCCGCCCGCATCAACACCCAAAAGAAAAAGGTCCGACCTGGAGATGAGAACTACCTGCCTTACCCCGTTTTCATCTTGCTAGAAGAAGCCCACCGCTTTGCTCCTGCCCACGAGCCCTCCCGCTGCAAGCAGGTGTTGCGTACTATTCTCAGTGAAGGACGCAAGTTTGGTCTGGGGGTTGGACTAATCACGCAACGGCCTGGCAAGCTGGATTCAGATATCCTGTCACAATGCATGAGCCAATTTTTAATGCGAATTGTCAACCCTACTGACCAGGAAAATTTACGCCACAGCGTCGAGGCTGCCGGCCGGGATCTGCTCCAGGAACTGCCGGCTTTAAGCAAGGGCCAGGTGATTGTCTCTGGCGTGTGCATCAATACCCCTGTTTTGTGCAAGGTGCGGAGGCGCTACACCCAGCACGGCGGTGAGACGGTGGATATCCTCAGCTCATGGCAAGCTTACTTTCAGCCCCACCGACACCAGGATCGCCTGGCCGAATCTGCCCCCCTCAAGCCCCGTCCTCGACCGCAAGTGGTGGATGGATTGAGTATCGACTAGTCAGCAGGTTGGTTTTGGGGCAAGCAGGATGAGGAAACAGGCCCTTTTGCCAAGTTGGCTGCGCATCACGGCTGCAGTTCTGCTGGGATCCAGCCCTGCCTATGCCCAGTTGCGGCTGATTCCTGAAGCGGCGCGGCGGGTGTATGAAGTTCTGCCGGATCTACCCTTGGAAAACACCTACATCCCCATTAACCCCAATGACGGCGGCCCTCCAGCCGAAGAAGACACCTTGGTGCGGCGGATGATGCTCTATCACCTGCAGGTGGCCGGGCGTTCCCCCACCGATCGCTTTGATTGGCAACTGACGCTGGCTGACTATTGCGACGCCAACGAGCCAATGGTTGCCCAACAGTATCCCGGCGCCGAGCGCCTGACGGTCAACCCCTACGCTCAGGACAAAGCTGCTGTGCAATCCCTAAGCCGCCAGCAGCGACAAGCCCTGCTGCGGGCACTGGTGCTGGCCTTTGGCGGGGATCCTGACCCTAAGCCTCTGTACATTCCTCCTGACTTGAAGACTGTTCCCACCCTTCCCACCCCAGAACCCATGAAACCCTTGCTGCTTCCTGGCAGGGGAGAGGCTGATCTGCTAAGGCCCTAGGATTTCCCTAAGGAAGAGGGGAGCCAAGAATCGATGTCACGAAGCCAGGTTTTAACGTAAGGTGCGGAATTCCCCACGGTCTATACGGTGGGGAGGGATAGCACCCTCTGACTGATTCTGGTTCTAGGGAGCAAATCATGCCAAAGCCTAGCCCTTCCCAATACACTTTAGTGACCAGTATTTT
>NZ_JANSIV010000043.1:0-1298 GCF_047502705.1 Synechococcus sp. H70.1 | reverse complement strand
TCGGACGCGTTCTGTTGTTTTTTGCAAGCGGGCCTGTGGTATTTTTTCCCAAGACGACACCTCGAACCGCTGCAACCCTGGGATCCCGAAACCTACGTCGACTCGATGGCCCAACTGCTGCAACTATCCCTGCATTCGGACCATCGGGCGGGGGTGATTGAAAACCTGGCTCGCTTTTTGCCCCTTGCTCAACAGGTGCTGGAGTTTCCGCTGCCGCCGACGGTTGAGCCAGATCCTACCTTCAACCCCCAGCCATGATCACAGATTCCCCTCTTCTCGGCAGCGCCGACGGGTTCGCGATTGCCAGGGCCGTCCGCCAGGGATCCGTGAGCGCCCAGGCAGTGGTGGCCGCCTGTCTGGAGCGGATTCGCCAGCGGGATCCCCAGCTCAATGCCTTTACAGCCGTGCTGGAAGCATCGGCCCTGCAGGCGGCGGAGCGGCTGGATCGACAGGTGGCCAAAGAGATCCCGGTGGGCCCCCTGGCGGGGGTGCCTTTTGCCGTTAAGAACCTCTTCGACGTGGCCGGCCTCACCACCCTGGCCGGCTCGGTGATTAACCGCGAGAACCCCCCGGCCACCCGAGATGCCACGGTGGTGGCCCGCCTCCAGCAGGCAGGGGCGATCCTAGTGGGCACCCTCAACATGGACGAGTACGCCTCCGGCTTTGTAACCGAAAATAGCCACTACGGCCCCACCCGCAACCCCCACGATCTCAGCCGCAGTGCCGGCGGCTCTTCGGGTGGCTCGGCAGCAGCGGTGGCCGGGGGCTTGGTGCCCCTTAGCCTGGGCAGCGACACCAACGGCTCGATTCGGGTGCCCGCCGCCTTGTGCGGCATCTACGGCCTCAAGCCCACCTATGGCCGTCTGTCGCGGGCAGGAGTAGCCCTGTTGGCTCCCAGCTTTGACCACGTGGGCCCCTTGGCCCGTTCGGTGGCCGATCTTGCTCTCAGCTTCGATGCCATGCAAGGGCCGGATCCCCAAGATCCCGTCTGCACCCGCCGCCCCGCGGATCCCACCTTTGGTTAATTGGGGCAAGGGATCCAGGGCTTGCGCATTGCCGTGGCCGACGACTACTTCCTGCGGGGAGCAGAGCCCCACATCCTGGCCGGCGTGGAAAAGGTGGCCCAGGCCCTGGGAGCCCAGCAAACGGTGCGGATCCCGGAGGCCGAGCGCGCCCGCGCCGCTGCCTCTCTGATCACGGCTGCCAAGGGAGCCAACCTGCACCTACACCACCTGCGAACTCGTCCCCACGACTTCGACCCGGCCACCCGGGATCGCCCTGTCTCTTATCCACCAGTC
>NZ_JANSIV010000042.1:118815-122833 GCF_047502705.1 Synechococcus sp. H70.1 | reverse complement strand
CGGTGCCGCAACCGACGGCCCCCCTCCCCCCTCTCGCAGCGGGCTCGGGAGGGCGTATTTTGCCCAGCAGCCCCAGCCAGCCGTCGGGCGCTCAACCCCAGGAGTTTGTTGCCGTCCCCTTCACCCCCGATGGCTCTACCACGCCTGCCCAGCCGGTTGAGCCTGCTGCCGCCCCTGTCCGCCGGGCCTCTGCAGCTCCCCTTACCGACCTCACCACCCTGCTGCCGCCGCCGGCCCGCCGGCAGGCCAGAGAAAACCCTCCTACCTCCTCCTCTGCACCCTCAAGCTCGGCCCCAGCTTCTCCTGCTCAGGCTGCCGACAAGGACTCCGTCCCGCTGACGCGAGCGGCTACCCGCTTTCGCGTCTTGGTAACCCCCAAAGGCAGCGACGATTTGCAGCGGCTGCGGCAGCTTGTCCCTGAGGCGGTGGAGACCGTGTTCAACGGCAGGAGGGTGCTGCAGGCCGGCCTCTACGACAGCCGCAGCCAGGCCCAATCAGTCTTGGATCGCCTGTTGGACGCCGGCTTTGACGCGGTGGCGGAGATGATCTTCCGTTGACCTCACTGCCCAGGGATCCCCCCCGGCAGGATAGGAACTCCCCAGCAGGGAATGTATGATGCCTAGCACGGCTTTTTCCAAAAGGACTGCGGAGAAAGCCGTGCCGTCAGGTTGCTCTGGGGATCAGCCAGGGCAAGCAATGGGGAAAGTCCGGTGCAAATCCGGCGCTGTGCCGCAACTGTGATGGGCTAAGGCCCTCAGTCAGGATGCCCGCCTGCGGCTTTGGCTCACAGCTTAGCTCTTCCGCGTCGCACGGAAGCAGGAGCAACTGGATGAAAGCAATTGTTGTCTGTCTCAGCCTTGGGCTGGGGAGCTGGAGTCTGGGGATCCCAGCCTGGGCGCAAGCGGTCTTGGACACCAGTCTTAGTGCCGAGATTTTCAATCAACCCGTCACCACACCGTTTCGCCGCCCTGGCTTGCTGCGGGACTCTTCGCGCCCAGTCTATGTCATCACCCGCCAGCAGATGCGCGAGCAAGGGGCAAGGACGGTGCAAGAAGCCCTGCGCTATCTGCCTGGGATCCTCAGCGATGGCACAGCGGGAACTCAGTTGGGAGCTCTTAGCTCTCAATTCATGCGAGGGGCGCGAACGGCGCAGGTGTTGGTGCTCTTGGATGGCCGCCCCCTCAACGATCTGGGCTTCTTTGGCGGGTTTGACCTCTCTCAACTCACCACAGATATTGTCGAGCGAATTGAAGTCTCTCCCGGTGGCGGCTCTACTCTGTATGGCTCGGATGCTGTTGGCGGCGTGATCAACATCGTTACGGTGGAGCCACAGCCAGAAACGGAGACGGTGCTGGAAGCGGCGGTCGGCAGCTACGGCCTCAATGAGCAAGGGATCCAAAGTCGGGGCCAAGCCCAGGATCTGGGCTGGGTGCTCAGCTATCGCCGTCTGAAAAGTAACAACGACTTTCCCTTTGCAATTGAGCGGCTGGGCAAGTCAGGCAAGCGGGAAAACTCGGCGGTGGAGTACCACAACTTGCAGGCCAAGCTTACCTGGCAACTGGCCAAAGACCAAGTCCTAACAGCCAACGCCCTCTACCTCAATAAAGCCTTTCGTGTGCCCGGCAGTGTGGAATTTCCCTCTCCCGATGCAGAGCAAAACACCAACGATCTGCTGCTGGATCTCAGTTGGCTGTGGACTCAGGCAACAGGATCCCTGCAGGCAAGAGTCTTTTTTGACGATCTCAACTACCGTTTCAGTGCTCTGCAAAGCCAGGGATCCCGCGACGTCATCCTGCGCAATGGCTGGGGATCCCAGCTGCAGTATGCTTGGCAAGCCGGCGAAAACCTAGAGGGAGCTTTGGGGGTAGATTATCGCTCCATCTCAGCTCGCAATACAACTTTTTCCTTTGCCAACGGTTCTGCCAATATCAACTACGACGATACGGTTAACCAGGGCGCCCTGTTTGCCCGCCTGGATTACAGCCCGGATCCCAACTTCCACCTTGATCTGGGCATGCGCCAGGACTTCAGCAGTTTGGCCAATGGCTCGGCCACCTCGCCGGCTGTGGGGATCCGCTGGCCAGTGGCGGAAGGCACCACCTTGAGAGCCAACTACGCCAGCAGCTTTCGCACCCCCTTGATCTCGGAATTATTCTTTCGGCTGCGAGGCTTTTTTGAAGTGGATGGCAACCCCAATCTCCGCCCAGAGCGAGGGGAGAGCTTTGACGTTGGCTTGGATCAGAGCCTGGGAGATTTTGGCCTGCTGCGGCTAACGTTTGCCCACAACCGCATCCGCGATGGCATCACCTTTGTCAGCCTGGGGCCGCGCCAGGGAACCTATGAGAATATTGGGCTGGTCGAATACACCGGCCTGGAAGCGGCTTTGGATTTGCGTTTGGGGGAAAACTGGACGCTTTTTGCCAACTACACCCTCAATGATCCCATCATCCGCGCTGCACTTAACCCGGCCACAGTTGGCAAACAGCTAGCCTTTGTGGGAGCCGATAGCTTCAACCTAGGCCTAACCTATCGCTATGAGCAGGGCGGGTACGGCTCGATCTTGGTCCATCACATTGGGAGCTTTTTTACCAACAACTCCAATACGGAATCCCTGCCAGGCTATACCACCGTGGCTTTGCGGGGAGGGATCCCGTTGACTGAGGCCCTGAGCCTAGAGTTGGGGATCGACAACCTGCTGGATGAGCAGTATGAAGTTTTCCCCGGCTATCCCGGCGTTGGCCGCACGCTGAGGATGAACTTGCGGGGGCAATTTTAGCATCCTCTCGGGCTATTTTTGGCTAACTATCTAGAACAAGCTGCCCCAGTGGAATTGTCTGCTTTGCAGTGGAGTTTGGATACAACTCTATGGTGAGCGCGACCAACTTTCCCTCTATTTCTCCATCGACAACTTTGGCTCAAGCTGAGTCTAAACATTGCCTCTGGGTTTGCACCACCTGTGGATCTCGCTGGGTCAACGGCCAAAAAGAAGGGATCAGCAAGGGAGAAATGCTCCTAGCTGCCTTGCAATCCCAAAGGCTCAATCCCCAACTGCAACTGAAGCCAGTTGCCTGTATGAGCGGCTGCAGCCACGCTTGTGTGGTTGCGCTGGCAGCCCCCCGAAAGATGACCTATGTCTTTGGCGATCTCGATCCAAAAGACGTGGAGCCAATCTTGCAAACGGCGGAGCTGTATTTGAGAAAGCCCGATGGGATCCTGCCCTGGGCAGAGCGCCCCATCAAAAAGGGGGTGATTGCCCGCATTCCGCCAATCCAATAGGAGCAACCTATGGCTGTTTTCAATCCCTGGGTCCCACCCTTAAATCAAACTTGGCAAGAGGTTTCCCCCACCGGCTGGACAACCGTTTACGAAGGGATCCCGGCTCACATCGACTGTCTTGGGCCGCTGCTCTATGAGCTCTTTCAGGAGCGCTGGGCCGAGATCCAAGTGGGCCAGGTGGTGGAGGGTGGCGTCCTGGAAGCGGCCTTCAAGGATCCCCCTACTCTCTGTGTGCTCTACGACGGCTACTTGACCGTGGCCACGGAAACTTGGCATTTGCATCTGTGTTTGGAGGAACACCAGGGCGGCCCCTACCGCAGAACTCCTCCTGAGCTGCGCCGCAAAAGATTGGTCGGCCGCGCCGCCCTCTATCGCCGCCTCAATCCGCAGGGCCAGCCTCGCCAATGGGGGATCCAGTTTTGGAACGGGGCAGAGGAATCGCTGCTGCAGATCTTTTTGCCCAGTCCCTTTTTGGGGCCAGGAGAAGACTACCTGCCCGAAGGCAAAGCCGACTATCAGCAGCTTTCCCTTTATGAACGCCTGCGAGCCATTGACGTCGAGGGAAAAGAGATAACCCTCTCCAGCGGCCCTATTTGGCGGTTTGCCGTTCCAGCCGCTGCTATCCTTCTCGCCACTATCAGCCGGTGGTGGAAGCTCTGCAATCGGCCCTGCGCGAGGCCAATCTGGATGTTCCGGTTATCACCTCAGGATGCCTAGAAGTCTGCCAACAAGGGCCGGTGGT
>NZ_JANSIV010000042.1:57488-118715 GCF_047502705.1 Synechococcus sp. H70.1 | reverse complement strand
TGGTGACCGCACCTGGTACAAGCAAGTCACACCCCCAGTAGCGCGGCAAATTGTCCAGGAGCACCTGCTGAACAAGTGTCCCTTAAAAGCTCACCTCTTTCCTGGGGATTAGCCTATGGTCAGCCTACAAGCTCTTGTCCAGTCCATCCCCAAAACCCGCCGCGGGATCCCGGAGGTCATTTGGATCCAAGCCACCCGCGATCTAGCCCAAGGTCGATTTTGGCCCAGCCTATTGACCACCATCGGCTGCCTTAGCAACATTGCCTATACCTGTACACTGCCTTTTGTAACTGTTGGCATCGTCACGGGCACCACGTTAACTCGCCAAAGGGCAATCGTCAGCGCTTCGATGATTTGGCTGGCCAACCAAATCTTTGGCTACACCTGGCACAACTATCCCCGTACCCCTGATTCTTTGGCTTGGGGGTTGGTCTTGGGGATCGGCACGGTGGGGGTGGCGTGGCTGGCCAGCTATCGCCCGCTCTTTTTCCAGCCCCACCCTGTCCAACCTCGGCAATGGCTGCGCAATTACCTTTGGATCTTGGTCATGCTGATCCTAGGGTTCCTTGCTTTTGAAGGGCTAATCTTGGCAGCCGGCCTGGTGCTGGGCGGAACAGAGGGCCTGACCCTGCCCATCTTGGGCAAGATCTGGTTGCACAACTGGCTGTGGACGGGCTTTTGGCTTGGGATCCACGCGCTGCTGACCTGGGACAGAGGACGCCGCCGACTGGAGTTGGCGAGAGCCTACCTTAGCGGGCTGGGGTATCCCCAAGGGAGATCCAGGCCAGAATAGGGGTGACCTGCGCGCGAGGGATCCCTTTGCAGCCCGCTCAGCTCGACAACTCCCCCTTCGACCGGCTCGTGGACTACGTCCCGCTGACGCGATCGGCTTCCTGCCGCTTGCTGCTGTTGAGCGGCAAGGGGGGCGTGGGCAAAACCACCCTGGCCTGTGCCCTAGCCCGTCACCTAGCCCAGAGGCAACCAGAGCGCCGTTTGCTGTTGCTGTCCACCGATCCGGCCCACTCCCTGGGGGATGTGCTGGGGATCCCGGTGGCCGACACCCCCCAACCCCTGCTGGAAAGTGCTCCGCACCGCTTGCGCGAACGGCCCAACTTGCAGGTGCGGGCCCTCCAGGCCGAGGTGCTGCTGCAGTCTTTCAAGCAGACCTACGGCCCGGCTCTGGAGCTCATTGCCGAGCGGGGCAGTTGGCTGGGGCGAGAGGATCTGTTGCCCCTTTGGGATCTGGACTGGCCGGGGGTGGACGAGCTGATGGCCATCCTCGAGGTCAACCGCCTGCTGGCAGGCCAAGAGGTGGACACAGTCATCCTGGACACGGCCCCCACCGGCCACACCCTGCGGCTGTTGGAGTTGCCCGACTTTTTGGATAATCTGCTGGCGGTGTTTGCCACCTTCCAGGCCAAGCACCGCGAGGTTGTCCAATCCCTGACGGGCACCTATTGCCCGGATGAGGCGGATGCCTTTTTGGCGCGGTTACAGGGAGAGCTGGAGGGAGGCAAAGCCCGCCTCACCGACCCGGAGAGCACCTCTGCTTGGCTGGTGCTGATCCCGGAGCCCTTGAGCGTGGCGGAGACCCGCCGCTTCTGTCAACAACTGCAAAGCCGCCGTGTGCCTGTGGGGGGTCTTCTGGTCAACCAGGTGCTGCTAGGGACGGTGGCGGCCGCAGGGGAAAAAGCGGAAGCAACCCCCAGCCGCCCCTCGCCTCTTTACCTAGCCCGCCAGCAGGAGCAGTGGCGCTGGCTAAAAACACTCCAAGAGGAGCTGCCTGGCTATCCCATCTGGGTTTGTCCCTATCAACTGGAGGAGCCGATTGGGCCGACGGCCCTGGACAAGCTGGTGCAACAGCTTCGCCCCTTGCCAGAGGTGCTGCCGCAGTTGGAAGAGATCCCCGCTAGCCCAGGAGAGCCTGTCGGCGGGATCCCCTCCCCCCCAAGGGTGGTCCTGCCAGATTTTTTGGCCCAAGGAATCCGCCTGCTCCTGGTGGGGGGCAAGGGCGGAGTGGGCAAGACCACGGTGGCCGGGGCCCTGGCCTGGAACCTGGCCCAGCGCCATCCCGACCAGCGGCTCTTACTGGTCTCCATCGACCCGGCCCACTCGCTGGGGGATCTGTTTCAGACAAAGCTGGGTCAGGAGCCGCTGCCGCTCTTGCCCAACCTGCTGGGCCAGGAGATCGAGGCGGCGGCAGTGCTGGAGCGCTTCCGCCAGGACTACCTGGAAGAGGTGGCGGCTATCCTGGCGGGGGAGGAAACGGCAGGGGTGGAGATCCAGTACGACCCGCAGGCTTGGCGACAGCTTTTGCAGATGCCCCCTCCCGGCCTAGACGAGGTGATGGCCCTGCTAACGGTGCTGGAACAAGAAGCCAGCGGCCAGTTCGACCTGGTGGTGGTGGATACCGCCCCCACCGGCCACCTCTTGCGCTTTTTGCAGATGCCCCAGGCCCTAGAAGGCTGGGTAAGCTTGGCCCTGAAGCTGTGGCTAAAGTACCGCGACGTGGTGGGCCGGCCGGAATGGGCGCAGCGGTTGCGGGATCTCTTGGCCCAGGTGCGCCAGCTGCAGCGGCGGCTGCGGGATCCCCAGTTTGTTAGCTTTGTCCCTGTCTTCAACCCCGAACAGGCAGTTCTGGCGGAAACCGAGCGCCTCTTGGCGGAGTTGGATGCCCTAGGGATCCCCCATCCCTACGCCGTTCTCAATCGGGTTTGGCTGGAGGACTCCACCCCCTTTGGCGCAGCCCTTTGGCGCCGCCACCAGGCCATCCTGGCCCAGTTGCCCCAGCGCTTTCCCCAGCAGGCCATTGTCACCCTCCCTTTCCTGCACCCGCCCAGCCTAGAAGCCGTTGGGGCTTACCTGCTGGGCAGCCCGGCGCCAATTCCCGCCTAGGGAGGCTAGCCTAGAGAAAGTGCGGGTGCCGCCTCTTTCCTCTGCGTTTTGCCTATGTTGCCCAACCTCCCCCTGCAAGCCATCCCCCTGTTCTCGATTGCTGCAGCCATCCTGTTGGTGTACCTGCCCATGGGCGTGGTCGGCTATGCCCGCGCCCGCGTTGGCTACGATCCCCATGCGCCGCGGGCTATGTTCGACCGGCTGCCTCCCTACGGCCAGCGGGCCACCTGGGCCCATGCCAACGGCTTTGAGGCCCTGGGCACCTTTGCGCCGTCAGCCTTGATTGCCTATGTTACTGGCCCCCACCCGGATCCCTGGCTGTTTGGCCTTAGCGGCGACGAAGGGGTAGCCTTGCTCTGCGGTGTGTTTCTGCTGGCACGGCTGTTTTACAACTTTTTCTACATCGGTGACATTCCCCTGGGGCGCTCCCTCTCCTTTTTGGTTGGGTCGCTGGCCACGCTGGGCCTGCTGTTGATTGGCCTGTTGCCGTTTCTGGGCCAGAACTGGGCTTAGCCTGAGGCTACAGCCGCAGCGACGAGAGGGCCACGCCAGCCCGGTGGGCCACCACCACGCCAATGGCCTCCAGGTAGGAGCTAACCGCCACATGCGGGATCCCCAACTGGCGCGGGTGGACCTGCATGACGGTGGTGTTTTCTTCGACGGCAATAAACAGGGGCGGGCGGGGGCGGCTGGCGAGGTAAAGCAGGCCGGGGCCGCCAAAGGCGGTGGCCGGGGCAATGACGCTATCCACCTGCTCGGCTGTCAGGTCGCCCGTCTGCAGGGGATCCCCCCTTTTCCCAAACTGGGGGGCGTAGCTCAGCCCTGCCAAAACCGAGGGCAGGAAGGTAAACCCCACCTCTTCAGCGGCAGCGCGGGGGTGAACCGGCTTGGGGTCGGGATCAGGGTAGAGGGCCGGAGCATGGGCACACGGGATCCCCAGCTCCCGCACCACCAGGTGGCTGAGGATGGCCTCGGCCCCCGCCAGGGGATCTACCCCCTGCCCCTGCTCGTACTGGCTAAAGTCAAGATCGTCGGGGAAGCGGGCCACCACGGCAATGGCCTCGGCCCCTGCCTCGAGCAGCGCACGGGCGGCTTCCAGGAGCGCCTCGGGATCCGCTAGGGATCCCTGGCTGGCCCCGGCAGGGGAGAAGCTGACGGCAACGCCTAAGGGTCGAGGAGTCAAGCGCCAGGGGCCAATGTCCAGCCCCAGCGTGGCCTGAGCGGCTTGCATGACCTGCAAATGGCGCTGGCGCAGATCCTCAGGGATCCCCGCATCCAGCACCACCCCGATGCGGTTTTGCCGCACTGGCCTGAGGAACCACTCCCCGGCACAGAAGCGATCCAGGCCGTATCCTTCCACGTAGAGCACATTCCCCAGGGGCCAGAAGAGGGTGGCGCCATTGAGCACGTTGGGGTGGGTGATGACGCAATCCGCGGCTGCGGCCAAGGCGCGGGCCACGGGTAGGGCATCGCCGGCAAAGCCGCCCACCCGGGCACCGATACCGGTGGGAACCAAAAGCAGGACGGTGTAGGGGCGACCCATCGGACTAGACCTGGGACAAAAGCTGCTGCGCCAGCGCCTCAGCCCGCCGCACGCAGTCGCCCAGGGCCACACCGTCTAGGTAGTTGGCGCACACCCAGATCCCCGGCGTCTGGGAGGCCAGGTGGACCTGCAACTGGGCCATCCGCTGCCGGTGGCCGAGGGTGTATTGGGGAATGGCGCGGGGCCACAGGCGTTCGCCCAAGTAGATGGGCTCGGCGCGGCGGGTAAGCAGCACCTGACTGAGCTCGGCGTGGACAATTTGCGCTCGCTCCTCAGGGGACAGAGCAGTGATGGGTGGGATCCCTTGCCGGCGGGCCAAGGCGGCATCGGTAGCACCGCCCAGGAAGCTGAGGAAGCTGTGGTAGCCCTGGGGAGCCCGCTCCGGGAAAAGACAGGAAGCCCAGATAGTGCCTAGGGTGCGTAGACCCTGGGAGCGAGGGATGAGGTGGCCAAAGCCCCGCAGCGGCTGCGGCAGAACCGCTTGGGGATAGGCCAGAGCCACCACTGCCACCGGCGGATAGGGGATCCCCGCCAAGAGCTGGCTGGCCTGGGGGTTGAGTTCCTGCAGCAGCAAGGCAGCCTCATAGGCGGGGAGGGCCAGCACCACCTGGCGAGCAGCCACCCAGCGGGATCCCTCGGGGGTTGCAAAGCCCACCCCATAGAGCTCTCCCTCCCGCTGCAGCTGCACCGCTTGCCAACCCAGCCGCAGGCTGTCGCCCAGCTTTTGGGCTAGGGCCTCTGGCAACTGCTGCAGCCCCTGCCTTAGATTGCCCAGTTGGCCGCGTTTGGGCGGGGGGTGGATGGCTGCGGGAAAAGGCTGGGGTCTTTGGCGCAGAGCCTGCAGGGCGCCGGCAAAGAGACTGCCGTAGCGCTCCTCTAGGCCAGCTACCCGAGGGAAAGCTGCTACCGCGCTGAGTTGATCCGGATCCCCAGCATAGACCCCCGAGGTGAAGGGCTCCACCAGGCGCTCCACCACTTCGGATCCCAGTTGTCGCCGGAAAAACTGTCGCACCGTCTCCTCCTGCCCCGGCGGCGGAGGGACAAACCCCAACAGGCCCTGCAGAGCCCGCAGCTTACCACCCACACTGAGCAGCCGTGAGCCCAGAGCCGCCGTAGGGCTCAGCGGCACTGGCAGCAGCTCTCCTTCCCAGTAGATGTAGCGGGGCAGCTTGGCATCGGCCAGCACCAGTTGGTCGGCCAGGCCCACCTCGGCAATCAAGTTGAGCAGGGCAGGCGTAGGGGTAAAGCTGTTGGGGCCTTCCTCCCAGCGGTAGCCGTCTTTGGATTGGGTGGAAATGCAGCCGCCCACCCGAGAGCTGGCCTCGGCCAAGAGCACCGGCTGAGCGGAGCCACCCCTACCAGAGAGACCCTGCTGCAGGCGCCAAGCCAGCGTCAGGCCACTGATGCCCGCCCCAATGACTACCACTTCGGCTCTGAGGAGTTCAGGGGTTGCAAGATCCACGGTCGCTGCCAAGCTAGCTATCCTCCATCACGGGCAACACGAGGGGCGCCAATTAGCGCAGCACGCGAAACAGGCTGGGGATCCCGGCTACCTGGGGAAGCTGTTGGATCTCGGCCAGCGCCTGCCGGCAGTCGGCCTCGCGCACGGTGTGGGTGAGGACAACAATCTCCGCCAGCTCCTGGTGGCACTCCTTTTGGGTAATGCTCTCCAGGCTCACCCCATGACGGCCAAAGCAGGTGCCAATGGCCCCCATCACCCCCGGCCGATCCTGGGCCAATACCCGCACGTAAAACTCCGACTGCACCTCCGCCAGCGGCAGCAGGGAAGCCACAGGGGGAGAAGCAGGCAATCCCCAGAGAGGATTGGGGAGATGGGCCCCTGTCTGCAGGTGGGCAAGTAGGGTGAGCAGATCCCCAACGACAGCACTGGCCGTCGGCCCCTGTCCCGCCCCCGGCCCGGCGAGCACCACCTGCCCTAGGGGATCCCCTTGTACCCAGACGGCGTTGTCCACGCCGTGGATGTTGGCCAGCGGGTGGGTCAGCGGCAATAGGGTGGGGTGGACGCGGACATCCAAGGCCGTTTCGGCTCCTGGGACGCCAGCCCTCTGGGCAATGGCCAAAAGCTTGAAAGTGTAGCCCCACTCGCGGGCATAGCGGATGTCGGTGGGGCTGATGCTGCGGATCCCTTCGCAGGGGATGGCCTCCCGCGGCACCGACACCCCAAACGCCAGGCTAGCCAAAATGGCGATCTTGTCCGCCGCATCCCATCCTTCCACATCGGCGCTGGGATCCGCCTCCGCATAGCCGCGGGCTTGGGCTTGGGCCAGCGCTTCGGCAAAGGAGCTACCCTCCTGGGCCATCTGGCTGAGGATGAAGTTGGTCGTGCCGTTGATGATGCCCCAGACCGCCTGGATGCGGCTGGCCTGCAGCGACTGCTGCAAAGCCTGGACGACAGGGATCCCACCCCCCACGGCTGCCTCCAGCAGCACAGCCACCCTGGCCTGGGCAGCAGCGCGGAAGATCTCCTCGCCATAGCGGGCAATGACCGCCTTGTTGGCTGTAATGACTGGCTTGCCGTGGTCAATGGCCTTTAGGATGAGGCTGCGAGCCGGCTCCAACCCGCCCATGAGCTCAATCACCACGTCAATGTCTGGATCCGACACAATCCGCTCTAGGTCAGTGGTCAGGCGCTCAGGCGGGATGGCCACCCGCCGTGGCTTGTCCAGGGAACGCACCCCTACCGCCGCAAGCTCGACAGCCTGCAAGAGGGGGTGAGGTGGGCGTTGCAAAATCTCTACCACCCCCGTGCCGACAGTACCCAGCCCCAGTAGCCCAACCCGATAGACCACAGCCGCTCCTAGCCTGCGCTCCCAGCAGCCCAAAGAGTTGCCTATCCTCCAGGTTGACATACTTCTGGCGCAAAAAGTCCTGCCCCAGGAGCTTCTTCCTTTGCCCAGCGCCAGGACAGGTTTGCAGTTTATGCTGAAGGAGGGATCCCTGCGCTTTGCCCCTCTGCCCTCCATGTCCAGAACCTGTACCATCTACCGCCGTGCCCACTTTGCCGCCAGCCACCGCTACTGGCTGCCGGAGCTCTCTGAAGCCGAGAACCTGGCCCGTTTTGGCCCCCACGCCCGCTTCCCCGGCCACGGCCACAACTACGTGCTGGAGGTGGGCCTGACGGGGGAGGTGGATGAGTACGGCATGGTGCTCAACCTCTCAGAGGTCAAGCAAGTGCTTCAGGAACGGGTCATTCAAGAGCTGAACTTTGCCTACCTCAACGAAGCTTGGCCAGAGTTTGCCCAAACCCTGCCCACCACCGAGTTTATCGCCTACGCCATCTGGCAGCGCCTAGCCGATGCGCTGCCGCTTAGTAGTGTGCGCCTCTACGAGGATCCCCACCTTTGGGCCGAATACCGAGGAGAAGCCATGCAAGCCTACTTGACCGTTGCCACCCACTTTAGCGCCGCCCACCGCTTGGCCTTGGATCACCTCAGTCTGGAAGAGAACACCGCCATCTACGGCCTCTGCGCCCGCCCCCACGGCCACGGCCACAACTACGGCTTGGAGATCACTGTCAAGGGATCCATCGACCCGCGCACGGGGATGATCGTGGACTTGGCGGCTTTGCAGCGGGTAATTGAGGAGCAGGTGGTCAAACCCCTAGATCACACCTTTTTAAACAAAGACATCCCCTACTTTGCCCAGGTGGTGCCCACCGCCGAAAACATTGCCCTCTACATCCAGCGGCTGCTAACTCTGCCCCTGCGGGAGCTGGGGGTGCAACTGCACCGTGTCCGCCTGCAGGAAAGCCCCAACAACAGCAGCGAGGTCTACGGGGAGTTTCCGCTAGAGGAGCTGGGCGCAGCTACCGCTGCCACCCCATACCCCGCGAGCGAGGGCAAGAGGGATCCCTCTGAAGTGGAGCCCCTAGCTGCCGGCAGGGGTGGGCCAGCCGCCTATGCTGGATCTTGTTAAACTGAGCGAGCAGATTCCCGCCTTCGCCCGCCACCTGCAGCAGGAGTCGAAGGCCAACCAAGGGCGCCTGCGCCGAGCCTGGCAGGAGTTTGCCCGCCTGCAACAACAACCCCAGCTCTGGCAGTCCCGCTGGGCGGAGTGGGGATCCCATCTGGCCTTTACCTGTGCCAGCCCTGCCGAGCCGCCGGAAACCTGGGGATCCCTGCCCAAGGTGGAGCCTTTGCAGGGACCGCACACGGTGGTGGCTACCGACGGCTCCCAGATCCTGCCCAGCCACCACGAGATCGCCTACTGCTCGCTCATCAACATCGGGCGGGTGGCTCTCCACTACGGCACGCAAGAGTGGCCGCTGCTGGACAGCCAGCCCCTCCTGATCTACGGGGAGGGACTCCTTGCCGAACCCGAGCGCTCCCCCTGGCTGCGGGGAAGGACGTCCCGTCGCCTTCCCCGCCCAGCAGCTCAGCAGGGTCCAGAGCTGGAGGCTGAAGCTGGACTGGCCCTTCGCCGCTCCCAAGTAGAACTGGAGGAGCTGGTGGAATTGGCCCTAGCGCTGCCCAGAACTCGCCGGGTGCTGGCGCTACTTGATGGATCCCTAATCCCCTGGGGCCTGGAGCCGCTGCCCAAGCCGGCCCAACAACCCTGGCTAGAGCCCATCCTAGCTGCCCTAGAGCGGCTGCGGCTGGCTCGCATTCCTCTAGTGGGCTACATTAGCGCTTCCCGCAGCAGCGAAACCCTCAACTACTTGGGCCTGGGGCTGTGCCCCTACCTGGGCTGCGACTGCCACCGCTACTGCGCCGGCGAGAAAACTCCCCCCTGCCAGCCCTTTGCCCCTCTGGCAGATCGCGTTTTTTGGGGATCCCTGCTGCAGCCGGGCGAGCGTAGCCCCCTCTGGCGCAGTGGCGCCAGCGTCCTGGAGACTTTTGGGGAACACCACATCCACTGTTGCTACTTGAATGTCGGCAATGGTGGTGGGAAAGGGGATCCCGAAATTGCCCGCCTGGAGTTTCCTGCCTGGGTAGCCCAGGAGTCCGAGCTGCTGCAGCAGGCCCTAGGGGGGGTGCTAAGCCAGGTGCAAAAGGGCTTTGGCTACCCCATTGCTCTGGCCGAAGCCCACCATTTGGCCGTGGTGCGCAGTGGGGATCGGCAGCGCTTTTTTGCCTTGGTGGAGCAGGAGCTCATCCGCGCCGGCCTGCGCCATGTAACCATCTCCCGCAAAGAGGCGCAGAAGCGCAGCGGCATTGCCTAGTGAGCGCCCCTGCCCAGTTTCTCTTTAGGGGGAGAGGGGAAGGCACTCTTGGCTGGGATCCTTGGCCTTGCAGAAGAGGCTATAGCCTCTTGAGCGGATCCCAGCCCCAAGGCTATCTTTAGCCGATTGACCCCTCGGTTTTGTTGCCGCCCTATGATGAGCCGAACTCCTCTGCGCTCCGTTGTCCCCAGCTTGGCCCCTACTTCCCTCTGGTACAAGGACGCCATCATCTACGAGGTGCCGGTGCGGGCCTTTTTCGACAGCGACGGCGATGGCGTGGGCGACTTCCAGGGCTTGACCGAAAAGCTGGACTATTTGCAAGACCTGGGGATTACAGCCGTCTGGCTGCTGCCCTTTTTCCCCTCCCCCCTCAAGGATGATGGCTACGACGTTTCCGACTTTACCAGTGTTAACCCTGACTTAGGCACCCTGGAGGACTTCAAGATCTTTCTGGATGCCGCCCACCACCGCGGGATCCGCGTCATCATTGAGCTCATCCTCAACCACACCTCGGATCAGCACCCCTGGTTTCAGCGGGCCCGACGCGCTGCCCCCGGCACCCCTGAGCGGGATTTCTACGTCTGGAGTGACACCCCCGAAAAGTACAAAGAGGCCCGCATCATCTTTCAGGACTTTGAAGCCTCCAACTGGACCTGGGATCCGGTGGCCAAAGCCTACTACTGGCACCGCTTCTACTCCCACCAGCCAGATCTCAACTACGACAACCCCGCCGTGCAAAAAGCCATGTTTGAGGTGGTGGACTTTTGGCTGAGCATGGGGGTAGATGGCATGCGGCTGGACGCGGTGCCTTATCTCTACGAGCGGGAGGGCACCCCCTGCGAGAGTCTGCCGGAAACCCATGCCTTCCTCAAGGCGCTGCGCCAACACATCGACCAACGATACCCCGACCGCATGCTGCTGGCAGAGGCCAACCAGTGGCCGGAGGATGCCGTAGCCTACTTCGGCAATGGGGACGAGTGCCACATGGAGTTCCACTTCCCCCTCATGCCACGGCTCTTCATGGCCCTCCAGATGGAGGATCGCTTCCCCATCATCGATATCCTGCAGCAGACGCCCCCCATCCCCGAAACCTGCCAGTGGGCCATTTTCCTGCGCAACCACGACGAGCTCACCCTGGAGATGGTTACGGATGAAGAGCGGGACTACATGTACCAGGTCTACGCCAAGGATCCCAAGGCGCGGATCAACCTGGGCATCCGCCGCCGCCTAGCTCCCCTGTTGGGCAACAGCCGCCGCCGCATTGAGCTAATGAACAGCCTCCTGTTTTCCCTACCCGGCACGCCGGTCATCTACTACGGGGACGAAATTGGCATGGGGGACAACATCTACCTGGGGGATCGCAACAGCGTGCGCACCCCCATGCAGTGGAGCGCTGACCGCAATGCTGGCTTCTCGCGGGCCAACCCCCAGAAGCTCTATCTGCCCGTCATTATTGACGCTGAGTACCACTACGAAGCGGTCAATGTGGAAGCGCAGCGCAATAATCCCCATTCCCTCTGGTGGGCAATGAAGCGGATGATCGCGGTGCGCAAGCGCTTCCAGGCCTTTGGCCGCGGCTCCTTTGAGGTGCTGCACCCAGAAAACCGCAAGGTGCTGGCCTTTATGCGGGCCTACGGCAACGAGCGCATCCTAGTGGTGGCCAATCTCTCTCGCTACGCCCAGTGGGTGGGGCTGGATCTGTCGCCGTGGGAAGGGTTGATCCCAGTGGAGATCTTTGGGCGGACAGAGTTTCCCCCCATCGGGCGGCTACCCTATTTCCTCACGCTGGGCCCCCACTCCTTTTACTGGTTCTCCCTTGAGACCAAAACGGAGCCCCTTCACCTTAGCCCTAGCAGGCTAGAGGAGCAGGCTCGCCCAGCCACGCTGGTTATTCAAAAGGGCAGTTGGGACAGCCTCTTTCAACGGGAAAGCCAAAAGCAGGTGGAGGCTGTTTTGGGCGACTACCTCTACCGCTGTCGTTGGTTTAGCTCCAAAAACCGCCAGATCCAGTCGGCCCAGATCTTGGATGCCATCCCCTGCACCTGGGAGGCAGATCCCCCCTTCCGGGGCCAGATTTTGCTCCTGCAGACCGAGTTTACCGAGGGGGAGGCAGAACTTTACTCTCTCCCTGTCGGCTACGCCACCCAGGAGACAGCTCTCCAGCTGCGGGTGGAGACGCCGCAAGCCGTAATTGTCCCCGTGCAAGTGGCTGGGGATCCGCCGGGCGTGCTTTTTGACGCGCTGGCCGATAAGACCTTTTTGTTGCATCTGCTGCAGATGATTGCGCAGCAGGCTCACCTACGCCACGGGCGGGGAGAGCTTTGGGCCACGAGCTTGACTACGCTTGAGTACGACCCCAGCCTAGAGCCCCGTCTCCTCAAGGCAGAGCAGAGCCACACCTCGGTGGTCTACGGCAACCAGTACATCCTCAAGTTCTACCGCAAGCTAGCCGAGGGGGTAAACCCAGAGCTGGAGGTTGGCCGCTACCTGCTGGAGCACCATCCCCAGGTGCGGGTGCCGCGGCTGTTGGGATCCCTAGAGTATCGCCGTCGCCGTGGAGCGCGGGGTTTTGCTCCCAGTGATCAGCCCATTACTCTGGCCATTTTGCAGGAGTATATCCCCAACGAGGGGGATGCCTGGCACTACACCTTAGACAGCCTCGAGCAGTTTTTCGAGACGGTGCTGGTTCACTACCCAGAGGTGGATCCCGTGCCCGTTCCGCAGGGATCCTTCCTGGAACTTGCACAACTTCCCCTGCCGGAGCTGGCCTACGCCACCATTGGCAGCTACCTGGAGTCGGTGCGGATCTTGGCCAAGCGCACCGCCGAGCTGCACCTTGCTCTGGCTGCTGAGACGGAAAATAAAGACTTTGCCCCCGAGCCCTTCTCCAGTCTTTACCAGCGCTCCATCTATCAATCCATGCGCAACTTGGTGGGCCAGGTGTTTCCCGTATTGGCCAAGCAAATCCCCAACTTGCCAGACCTGGAGGCCAAGCTGGCCCGGACTGTCTACGACCAAGAAGGGGAGATCATGAGCCGCTTCCGCCTCATCCTGGAGCGGAAGATCACGGCTTTGCGCACCCGCTGCCACGGGGACTACCACCTGGGCCAGGTGCTGTTTACTGGCAAGGACTTTGTCATCCTCGACTTTGAGGGAGATCCCAGCCGGTCGCTGGGGGAACGCCGCCTCAAACGTTGCCCCCTGCGGGATGTGGCGGGGATGCTGCGATCCTTCCACTACGCCGTCCACCTGGCCTTGCGCCAGCAACTGGAAAGCGGCTTAGTTTGCGGTGACCACTGCCCCGACATGATGCGCTGGGCCCAGTTTTGGTACCGCTGGGTTTGTGCTGCTTTCTTGGCCGAGTATCTCCAGGTGGCTTCCCAAGGGGCTTTTCTGCCCCGCAGCTGGCAGGAGCTGGAAGTGCTGTTAGGGGCCTATCTGCTGGAGAAGGCCATCTCTGAGCTGGGCTACGAGCTCAACCACCGTCCCGAGCAGGTGGAGATCCCACTGCGGGGGCTCCTGCAATTGCTGGGCATTTCCACCAAGGTCTGAGGGATCCCGGAGGTGTGGACGGTTTAGCCTGGCGGTCGCTCCCGAACAGCTGCAGCAGCATTTTCAACTCGAGATGGGGACGTTGGCGGCGCTCCAGCCCCGCTACAACATCGCCTCTGCTCAGCCGCTGCTGCAGCGCCAGGCCACTCAGTTCCGCTGGGGCTTGATTCCCAGTTGGAGCCGCACTCCTAAGGCTGGCTTGATCAATGCCCGCGCCGAGACCGTGGCCGAGAAACCCTCCTTCCGCTAGGCCTTCTGCCGCCACCGCTGCCTATCCCGGCAGATGGCTTCTACGGGTGGGCCGACCCACGGCCAAGCGGCAGTCCTACTTACTGGTGCCTTTGCCGGCATTTGGGAGCGCTGGCGCAGCCCCCAAGGGGTGGAGAGAGAAACTTGCGCCATCCTCAACACGCCAGCCAATCGGCTAATGAAGACGACTACGACCTCTGGCGGGATCCGGCGCGGCTCCTGCCCTTGCTTCGCCCCTACCCGGCAGAGGCCATGGCCGCCTACCCTGTCAGCACCCATGTCAACAACCCTCGCCACGAGGAGGCTCCCATCGGGGAAGCGGTGCAGGGAGCCAACCTCAGCGAGCCCGCTGGTAGCGCATCCCCGGCAGTTGCACCAGCCAGCCCTCCAGTTCCATAAGCAGCAGGGTGCTGGAGAGGGTGGCAATGTCCATCTGGCTGGCCTGAGCCACGGCATCGAGGCTGAGGATGTCGTTGCCCAGGAGCTGCCAGAGAAGCTGCTGCTGCGGATCCCTGGGGCCGGCGGACAAGGGTTGATCGGGGAGAGGGGATCCCTGAACTAAGCCCAGCTCTTGGAGCAGCTCCTCGATCCCTAGGATCATGCCTGCGCCACTGCGGATGAGGTGCAGACAGCCGCGGGCCGCTGCCGTGTCGATATTCCCCGGCAGGGCATACACCTCCCGCCCGTATTGGTTGGCTAGGTGAGCGGTAATCAGCGCCCCTGAGCGCTCTGGGGCCTCCATCACCAGGGTGGCGCGGCAGAGGCCGGCAATGATGCGGTTGCGCTGGGGAAAGTGCTCCTTGGCCGGCGGCGTGCCGGGGGGATATTCGCTGAGGACGGCCCCTTGTTCTAGGATGCGCCGGTAGAGAGCGCGATGGTGGGCGGGGTAAACCTGATCCACCCCAGTTCCCACCACGGCCACCGTCTTGCCGCCCGCCTCCAGGCAGGCTTGGTGGGCAATGCCGTCGATCCCGGTGGCCAGTCCCGACACCACCACGCAGCCAGCTTCCGCCAGGGCGGCGCTGACTTTCTGGGTCCACTGCCGACCGTAGGGGGTGGGGGCGCGGGTGCCGACAATGGCGATGGCCGGCTGCTGCCAGTCGGGGCATTCTCCTAAGACGTAGAGAAGGGGCGGTGGATCCGGCAGCTCCCACAACAAGGGCGGATAGCCGGGATCCGCAGGGGTTAGGAAGGGGATCCCGGGCTTCTGGGTTTGCTCCAGGATCTCCCCAGGGTCGAGGCCAGGACGGGCAGAGACAATCGTTTCTGCCAGGGTGGGGCCAATGCCCTCTACCTGCAACAGGGCCGGAACGTCCGCCTGCCAGGCCCGTTCCAAGGATCCAAAAAATTCCGCCAGCCGCTTGAGGCGGTGGGGGCCGATCCCTCTAATCCGCGCCCAAGCCAGCCAGTAGGGCCGCTCTCGTTCGCCCCCAGGTTCCCTTTTGCCGGCAGGATCAGAGAAAGACAAGTTCAGCTCCCCCCAACATTGGCTGTAGTACCTTAAGTAATGGTCAGCAAAAAAGCAGGAGATAGGCAAATGGCAGGATTGGATCCTGCTGGTGGTTCTCAGGCAACAAGGCCATTGCGGTTTGGACAAGGACGCCAGGCTTGGGTGTGGGGGATCTATCCGCTGCTGTGGCTGTTGACCTGGGTGGGATCCCGCTCGGCCCAGCCGCAGCTATGGGGGATCCCGGCTTGGTACTGGGGAGCAGGGTTGGCGGTGCTGCTGTTGGTGCCCCTGAACTTCTACTTTGTGCGAACTTGCTGGCCCAGGGCTGGAGATGAGTGACACGGTTTTGAGTTTGGGTGTGGTGGGGGTGTACTTGCTGCTGCTGGCGGCCATTGGCTGGTGGAGCTACCGCCGCAGCGGCCAGGATCCGGTCAGCTATTTCCTGGCAGGGCGGGGGCTGGGATCCCTGGCCTTGACCTTGACCACGCTGGCGACGCTGCTCAGCGCCTTTACCTTCCTCGGGGTGCCGGCGGATGCCTACACCCACGGCCTGGGGATTTTTTTGGCCGTGGGGGTCACCACGGCGCTGATCTCCGGGCTGTTTTTTTGGGTGGGCTACCGGGTGTGGCTGGCGGCCCGGCACTTTGGGTTCATCACCCCCTCGGAGTTTTTTGGCCACCGCTTCAACAGCCCTCTCCTGGCCCTGCTCTATTGCCTAAGCGCTCTGACGTTTACCGCCCCCTACATCAGCATCCAGATCATCGGCGGGGCGCGCACCCTGGCTGCCGTTTTGGGGGAAGGGATCCCCTATTGGCCCCTGGCGGTGGGGGTGGCGCTGGTCATCCTGGGCTATGTCCTCTTCGGCGGCTCCCAGGCGGTGGTCTGGACGGACGTGGTGCAGGGGATCATCTTGGTTGTGGGGATGGGAGTGGCCTTTGTGGCCGTGGCCTTGAGTTGGGGCCAAGAGGCCGGTAGCCAGTTGGATCCCTGGCTGAGCTTGCCCGGCCCCCAGGGGCGCTGGAGCTGGCAGACCCTGCTTGGCAACCAACTGCTGTTTTTGATGGCTACGCCCCTTTTCCCCCAATTTTTTCAGCGCTTCTACATGGCCAAAAGTGCCCGTCCCTTCCAGACCCTGATGGTGGTCTGGCCGCTGCTGATCCTAGTGGTGTTTTTCCCGGCAGCCCTCATTGGCGTCTGGGGCCGGCTGGCTTTTCCAGACCTGCAGCAGCCGGATCAGATCATGCCGCTGATGTTGCAGACCCTGCCCAGCGGCGTGGCGGCAGTGGTGATTACAGCGGCGCTGGCGGCTTTGATGTCTACGGCGGACTCGCAACTGCTAACAGCCAGCTCCCTGGTTACCCGGGATCTGGTGGTTACCTTGCTCAAGCGCCAGCTTTCTCCGCACCAGGAGGAGCTGTTGGGCCGCTGGGTGGTGTTGGGGATTGGGTTGGTCTCCTTTGCCATTGCCGTCAGGCCACCGGGGCTCATTACCCAGATTGCCACCTGGAGCTTTCAGGGCAACGCCATGCTCTTTCCCCTCTTGATTGCCGGCCTGTACTGGAAGCGGGCTACCCGCGCCGGGGCCGTAGCCGGAGCTTTGGTTTCCAGCGGACTCACCTTGGGCTGGCTGGCGGGCCTGTTGCCCCAAGCCTGGACGGGGGGCTGGCTGCCGGTGATCCCGGCGGTGGTTGTCGGTACGGCGGTGCTGGTGGGGGTGAGCTTGCTCACTCAGCCCGACCCGGAGAGGCTGGCCGCCTACTATGAGAACGGCCCTTGGGGCCTTCCCCAGCCAGCAGCCAGCGAGCCTGAGACAGCCCCTTAAGGGGAAGGAAGGTGCCGCCCAGGAAGAGCAGGCCCATCAAGCCAGCCAGGGGGTTGCCGCCGATGCCGGTAAGCCACTCTGGTGCCCTGCCACTGTACTCGATCCAAGCCAAGTTGTGGATCCAGGTGATACCCCACACCCAGCCAGTGTGCAGCCCTAGGCTAAGACCTAGCTTGTTTTGGTTCCACACCTTTGCCTGGGCCAGCAGCAGCCCCATCAGCCACAGCCCCGGAAACTGGGGCCAGGTGGCGAGAATCTCCGCTGGCGGCTTCAAAAAGTGGGCCAAAGCAAAGAGAAGGCTGGATCCCCACAGAGCGCTTGTCCAGCCGTAGTCCAAGGCCATCTCCTGCAGCAGCCAGCCGCGGAACAACAGCTCTTCTGCTAGAGCCACCGCCAGGCCCACCCCTAGCCCCAGCAAGCCATAGCCCAGCAGGGATCCCCCTTCCACCGGCCGCCAGCTCAGCCAGCCCAGGGCTCCCTCCAGGCCAAAGAGCAGAAAAAGCCCGCCCACACCCATCCCTAGACCCCAGAGGATCCCAGCCCGGCAGGCCCAACTCTTGTCCAGGCCATAGGCGGCAAACCCGGATCCCCACAGCCCCAGCCAAAGGAGCAGTAGGGCATACAGGGGCAGCCAGAGGTACTCTCGGCCAAAGACAACCCCCCCTAGCCCGACCAACGGCAGCCAAGCTAGGAGGGGGATCCCCAAAAACAGCAACAGCCGCAGGGGAAACGGAAAAGTCTTCAGTTGGGCAATTAGCTCGACAATTGGCAGGCCCACCCAAACCGCTCCTGGCTAGCATTCTGGCTCAATTGAGCTGGTGAGGCCGTGCCGGCGCAACTGCTCACAGTAAAACTCCGCATGCTCCCGCGGCACCACGATAACTACCGCAACACCGTTGTTGTGGGCTTCCAGCATGATCTCGGTGGCTTGCGGCGGCATTAGCGAGGGAATGACCTTCACCAGCACCTGCACCACGTACTCCATGGTGTTGACATCGTCGTTGTGCAACAACACCCGGTACATGGGCATATGCTTCGGGGTTACAGAAGGCTTCACCAGGGTCTCCGTAGCCACGACGATCCCTCCTTCAGCAAGATCAACAAGAGCTCAAGAACACACAACTGGGAAAAAGGGGCAAAAACAGGAAAAACCTTAATGGAATTTTAGCCGTCTCAGCAGGGGCCGTGAGGAGGAGCAGCAGAGAATTAAGACAATCCCACATCCCTAGGGATCCCTCCTCCAGATAGGTGACACTGGAGCTAGGTCGCCGACTTCTTCAAGGAGGGGAGTATGAGTAGGAGCTTGCTGGAGCAGTTGCGAGAGATGACCGTCGTGGTGGCCGACACGGGGGATATCAACGCCATCGAGACCTTTAAGCCGCAGGATGCCACCACCAATCCCTCTTTGATTACAGCGGCCGCCCAAATGCCCCAGTACCAGGGCATTGTCGATGAGACCTTGCTTAAAGCCCGCCAAGAACTGGGACCCAAAGCCGACACCAAAGCCGTGGTGGCCCACGCTATTGACCAACTGGCGGTGGCTTTTGGCGTGCGCATTCTGTCCATTATTCCTGGCCGCGTCTCGACGGAGGTAGATGCCCGCCTCTCTTACAACACGGAAGCTACGGTTGCCAAGGCCCGCCATCTCATCGAGCTCTACAAGGCGGCAGGGGCGGATCCCAAGCGGGTGTTGATTAAAATTGCTGCTACTTGGGAAGGAATCCGCGCCGCCGAGATCCTGGAAAAAGAAGGGATCCACTGCAACCTAACTCTGATGTTTGGCCTGCACCAGGCCATTGCCTGTGCGGAAGCAGGGGTAACCCTCATCTCGCCCTTTGTGGGCCGCATCTTGGATTGGTACAAGAAGCACACCGGCCGGGAGAGCTACCCACCCGCCGAAGATCCGGGCGTGCAGTCGGTAACCCAGATCTACAACTACCTGCGCAAGTACGATTACCCGACGGAGGTAATGGGCGCCAGCTTCCGCAACATTGGGGAAATCATCGAGCTGGCCGGCTGCGATCTGCTTACCATCTCGCCAGTTCTCTTGGCGGAGCTGCAAAACACCGAAGGCCACCTGGAGCGCAAACTGGATCCGGAAAAAGCCAAGAAAATGGACATCCCGCGCCTGGTGATGGATCGAGCCACCTTCGAGCAGATGCACCGGGAAAACCGCATGGCTTCAGAAAAGCTGGAAGAAGGGATCCAGGGCTTCTCCAAGGCGCTGGAGGTGCTGGAAAGGCTGCTCACCGAGCGGCTGCAGAAGCTGGAGGGCGCCAAGGAAACGATTACCCACGCCGCCCAGGATGTCTTCCGCATCTACGACCTGGATGGGGATGGCTTCATTACCCGCGAGGAGTGGATGGGGGCGGATCGCGTCTTCGATGCCCTCGACACCAACCAAGACGGCAAAATTACCCCCGAAGAAATGCTGGTCGGCCTAGGGGCAGCCGTCTACTTGAGGAATTAGCCAGCCAGCTCTATGGGCGAGAACTTTCGCTGCATCGGGGATGGGGTAGCTGCCCTAGAGGCCCAGGCCCGCCGCTGGATTGCCCAGCGGCTACAGGGGATCCCTTACGATCCGCCCCCGGGCCCGGCGGCCAGCCAGGTGCTGCGCTGGATCGAGACGGACTTACTCCCCCGCCTGCAGCAAACGCCCCAGGAGCTAGAAAATCTCCTGCGCGGGCTCAATGGGGGCTATGTGCCCAGCGGCCCTTCCGGCGCCCCCACGCGGGGCCGGGTGGAGGTGTTGCCCACCGGGCGCAACTTCTACTCGGTGGATATCCGCGCCATTCCTACCCCCACCGCCTGGCAGGTTGGCTCGCTGGCCGCCGAGCGGGTGGTGGAGCGCTACGTGCAAGAGCAGGGGGAATATCCCCGCCACCTGGGCCTATCCGTTTGGGGAACTGCCACCCTGAGAACCGGCGGCGAGGACTGGGCGGAGGCACTGGCGCTCTTGGGGGTTAGGCCCCGCTGGGAGGGGGGACGGGTGGTGGATATCGAGATTCTGCCTGTAGCGGCTTTGGGCCGTCCCCGCGTGGACGTAACCCTGCGCATCTCCGGCTTCTTTCGCGATGCTTTTCCCAACCTCATTGCCCTCTTCGACCGGGCCGTGCAGGCCGTGGCCGCCCTGGAAGAGCCGGAAGCCGACAACCCCCTGCGGGCCCAGGTGCTGGCCGATACCCAGTACTGGCAGGAGCAAGGGATCCCGCCTTCAGAAGCGGCAGAGCGGGCGCGGCTGCGCATCTTTGGCTCCAAACCAGGGGCCTACGGAGCCGGACTGCAGGGGCTAATCGAGGCGCAAAACTGGGAAACCGAGGCGGATCTGGCCCGCGCCTACCTCAACTGGAGCGGCTACGCCTACCGAGCTGAGGGCGAGGGAGAGCCGGCTCCTGCAGCCCTGCAGCGGCAACTGGCCCGCTTGCAAATTGTCCTGCACAACCAAGACAACCGCGAGCACGATCTCCTCGACTCCGATGACTACTACCAGTTTCAGGGGGGCATGGTGGCAGCCGTGCGCACCCTCCAGGGCCGCAACCCCCAAATCTACTTCGGGGATCACGCCCGTCCCCACAATCCCAAGATCCGCACCCTATCCGAAGAGATCGACCGCGTCTATCGTGCCCGCGTCGTCAACCCCAAGTGGATTGCCGGCGTAATGCGCCACGGCTACAAAGGCGCCTTTGAGATGGCCGCCACGCTGGACTACCTTTTTGCCTACGACGTCACCACCCACGCCGTGCCCGATTTTATGTACGCCGGGGTGGCCCGCGCCTACCTGTTGGATCCCCCCGTGCAGCAGTTTTTGCGGGATCACAACCCCTGGGCACTGCGGGATATGAGCGAGCGGCTGCTGGAAGCCCACCAGCGGGGTTACTGGCAAGAGCAGGCCCTAGAGCTGGTGCCCCAGCTGGAAGCCCTGCTGCTGGAGATGGAAGCCCGGCTGGAGGCCACCCAGGGATCCCTGGCGGGAGAAGGTTAAGTTCAGCTAAGATGCTCTCAGCAAACCAGGCGCGGAGGGATCCCAACGATGAGCAAAGCCAAGTTACTGCGAGAGATTCTGGGGCCCCTACTGGAAGATTACCGCTACTGGTTTGAGCGCTCGCGCCGCTTTTTGCAAGAAGAAACCTTAGAATTTATTAGCCCAGAGGCGCAGCAGGCCCTTCTGGAGCGGGTTTTGGCTGCCCAAGCAGAATTGCAGGCAGCAGAAGCCCTCTACCACCTGTCGGATAATGAAGTTGGCGTTGACCCAGCCTTAATGGCAAAATGGCATCGCCTGCTGATGGAGTGCGCCGAGCTGGGCCGCCGTTTTCGCCAAATCCACCCCTCCTCCGACTCCTCTGAACCGTGATGCTGCAGATCCTCTACCTCATTGCCTTTGTGGCCATCGCCTTTGTGGCGCTACGCAACCTGGTGGCCAACGTAGTTACCTTAAGCAAAGAAGAGCGCAAGGCCTCGCCGCGCCGCACTCGCCGACAGGCGCCTCACCCAGAGCTCTTGGACGAGGAGGGCAACTTGACGGAAGAGCCATTGCTGGTAATCCGCGCAGGCAGTGTTGATGAGGCTCGCCGCCGCCTGGAGGAGCTCTTTTCCAACTCCCCTGACGAGGAGTAGCAACAAGGCCAATAGGGGCAAGGCGGTCTGAGTTTGAGGTGGAGGCTCAGGTAGCTCAGGGTTTGGGCAAGAGTCGGTGGTTTTTTGGTCCTCTGGGGTGAATTCCCTTCCTCCCGCTGCAAGAACTAGCTGCGAATGCAGAGGCGGGATCCCTGAGGGGAGGGCTGCACCTCGATGCGGTGGGGAAAGGCATCTTGCAAGCTGGGGATGTGGGTGATGACCAGGATGCAGGCAAAGTCAGAGGCCACAGCGTTGATGGCCGCCAGTAGCTGGGCCCGCCCGACAGCGTCCTGGGAGCCAAACCCCTCGTCAATGATCAATGTTTGCAGGTCGGATCCCGAGCGCTGGGTAAGCAGGCGGGAGAGGGCCAGGCGGATGGCGAAGTTGATGCGGAAGGCCTCGCCGCCGGAGTAGGTCTCGTAGGGGCGGGTGCCGCGGGGATCGGCGATGAGGATGTCAAGGGTTTCAATTAGCTTGTCCGAGCGTCGCCCCGAGCGCTGGGTTACAAAACGCAGATGGAGGCGGTGTTGGGTGAGGCGGCTCAGGATTTGGTTGGCCTGGGCCTCCAGCTCCGGCAGAACGTTTTCAATGATCAGGGCGGGAATGCCGTTACGGCCATAGGCGTTGGCCAGCTCCTGGTACACCTGCTGCTGGCGGCGGGCTTGCTGTAGTTGCTGCTTCAGCTCCGCTTGCTCCGCTTGTCGCTCAAGGGCTTGCTGCAGCCGCTGCTGGGCCGCCCCCATCTGGGAGAGCACCTGATCTAGCTCTTGCCGGTGCTGCTGCAGGGCTTGGCGGATCTCTTCCAGCTGGGCGGGCGAGACCTCGGGCTGCTCTGCCAGTTGTTGCTGCAGCGCCTCCAGCTCTTGGGTGGCCTGGGCAAGGTGCTGGCGGCTTTCCTGCAGGCGCTGGGCCAAGACCTGGCTGCGGGCTCTTGCTTCCGGCAACTCCTGGCGGGCTATCTGAAGGGCCTGCAGGCGGGCCGGCCACAGTTGCGCCTGGGCCAGTTCTGTTTTTACCTGCTGGTGCAGGGATCCGTCGTAGCCGAGGTGGTTCAGCGCCTGTTCGATCTGGGCCAGTCGCTCTGCCAGGGCAGCCGAGGAGGGCGTCTGCTGCAGGGCTTCCAGTTGGGCTTGTAGGGAGGCGATTTGCTCGCCTAGGCGGGCGCGGCGCTCCTGGGCTTTGCGCAGTTCTTGGGAGCGGCCCAGGGCCCAGCGCCAGCGCTCCAGCTCTCCCCGTTGCAGGGCGTGTTCCCGTTCGTCGTAGCCCAACTGCTGCAGGGCCTGCTGGATCTGGGCTAGCTGCTGCCGCGCCTTTTGGGCATAAGTTTCTTGACTGAGGAGCTGCTCCAGTTCTGCTGCTTCTGCCCGCCAAGCCTCCAGTTGCCGCTGCCGCTCCCGCTCGGCCTCCCACTGCTGTTGCAGCCGCCCCTGGAGGTGCAGTCGCTCGTCCCAGCTGGCCAATTCTTGGCCCAGACGCCGGGCTTCTTCTTGCAGCAACCCAATCTCCCGGTCAGCCACCGCCAGTTGCTCGCGGATAACAAAGAGCTCGCCGGCAATCTCCTCTTGGCGCTGGCGGTGTCTCTTCAGGACCACCGCCCTCAGGGGCGGGCTGAGCGGGCGGGCGCAGAGAGGGCAAATCCAAAGGTGGGATCCCGGGGCAGCCAGCGCTTGGGCGAGCGCTTCCGAGGCTGGATGCGCTTCCTCCTCACCCTCTGCCATCGACTTCACTCCCGCCAAGGCAGGGACGGAGGGGTGCCTTTCTTGGTGGGGAGGATCAGGGTCCGAGCGATCCGCCTGCAGGGACTCTGGCTCACCACCGTTGCTGGGGAACACTTCTAGCAGGCGGCAGCGCTCCTCCTCCTGTTGCCACTGCTGCTGGAGAAGCCGCTGCCGCTCCTGGAGCTTCTGCACGAAGAGGCGGCGTTCCTGGATTTTTTCCAACACCTGCTGCTGGTAGAGGCGCTGCCGCTCCAGCTCTGCCAGAGCTGCTGCCCCGGCGGCAATTTTCTGGGCCAGCTGCTGCTGGTGTTGGGCCAGGGTTTCCTCGCTTTGCAGGTGCTGCTTGAGGAACTGGAGGCGAGCTTGCAGGCGTTCTCGCTCGCGGCGGATCTCCTCCTGCCAGTGCCGTTGTTGCTCCAGGAGGAGGGCGGCTCGGGCCTGAGCCTGGTTCAAGCTCTGGAGCCGCTCTTGGGCTTGCCGGTAGTGGTACAGGGCGCTTTCAATACGCTCCTGTTCTGCCAGCAGTTGGGCATCGGCTGCAGCCTGGGCCTGGCAGGCGGCCAATTCCTGTTGCAGCCGTTGCCTCCTTTGCAGGTGTTGCTGCTGCTGCTCGGCCTGTTGGGTCTGCAGCTTTTGGCGTTCCTGCACCAGGTATTGCTGCTGCTGAAAGAGGTGGTGGAGATGGCGATCCTGGGCCATTAGGGCTTGATAGCGTTCGTAGCCGGCCTGGATCTCTGCGCTTTTGGCAACCAGCTCTTCCAGCTGCAGAAGCTGCTGCCGCTGCGCCCGCCACTGCTGTTCGGTGTGGTGCAGGTTGGCGCTGAGCTTCTGCAAATGTTGGGCAAGCTGCTGCTGTCGCTCCTGGAGGGTGCGGCGATCTTCATAGGCGCGTTCTAGAGCCTGCAGCTCCTGCTGCTGCTGCACCAGGAGCTGTTGGAGATGGGTTTGCCGTTGCCGGAGCTGCTCCAGTTCGGCTTGGATTTGGTCAAGCTCAGCAGGGTGTTGCTCCAGCTTGTGCAGACGCTCTTGGAGCAGATCGGCCCTGAGCTTGGCGCTGCGGGCCCGTTCACGGCAGCGCTCGGCCAGCAAGTCGTACTGGCCTAGCTTGAGCATGTCGGCCAAGATCTGTTTGCGCTCGCCGGGGCGCTTTAGGGTAAAGGCATCGGCCTGTCCCTGGCGCAGATAGGCGGAGTGGAGGAAGGTGTCGTAGTCAAGGCCAAGCTGACTTTCAATTGCCTCTTGGGTGGCGCGCAGGCCTCGGCGGGTGAGGCTGCGCCAAAGGGCTTGGCCGTCTCTTTCTCCCATCTGGATTTGCCACTCCAGGGATCCCTCCCCCGAGAGGTGGCGGCTGCGCAGAACGCGGTAGGTCTGCCCGCGCGAGCGGTAGATCACCTCTACCCAAGTTTCGCTGGCCCCTTTGCGGATGAGATCGCTGTCGTTGCTGGCCCGGCTCTGTCCCCAGAGACCCCAGGTCAGGGCGTCCAGCAAAGCCGATTTGCCTGCTCCGTTGGGGCCGCAAATGCAGGCGGTGTGGATCCCGCGCAGATCCAAAACCGCCTGAGAGTAGCAGAGAAAGTTGTGTAAGGTCAGGCGAACTGGGATCACGGGGGCGGCTCTGGTCGCGGCAAAACCATGGCGATGAGCCATCTAATCCATTATGAGTTATAGGAGTTATTTGCTAAACCCAAGCCCTGCTAAATGCCATTGCAGCTGCCAGCAAAAAGCCGTTTTGTCCTAGGGACTTAGCTGAGCTTTTGGATGGGCGCGATGCGGGGATCCAAAATTTTTTGGCCAACGGCGGGAAATTTCACGGCCAAGGTAACCTGGTCGCCACTGCCAAAGATGTGAGTAATTTGCCCCTGGCCAAATTTGGGGTGTTGCAGGCGATCTCCCACCGCCCACTCTTGGGATCCCTTGCAGCCAGTAGCTGCCTCTCTCGGCTTGGCTACCTTGCTAGGTTGCCGAGGGCTGCCTCTGTGCCACTGGATTAGGTTTTGCGGCAGCTCACTTAAGAATAGAGAGGGGATGGCAGACTCGCGGTTGCCGTAGAGCCGCCGCTGGCTGGCGTAGCAGAGAAACACTTGCTCGCGGGCACGGGTAATGCCTACATAGCAAAGGCGCCGTTCTTCCTCCAAAGCAGCGGGATCCTCCAGGGCGCGGAAATTGGGAAACAGGCCCTGTTCCAACCCCACCAAAAAGACCACAGGGAACTCCAGCCCTTTGGAAGCATGCAACGTCATCAAAGACACTTTCTTGGCCCCTTCCTGGAGAGTGTCCACGTCCGAAGCCAAAGAGACTGTGCTCAAGAAAGCCTCGAGGCTGGAATCCTCCTCCTCTTCCTCAAATTGACGGGCGGCGTTGTAGAGCTCCATTACGTTGGCGAGTCTTTCCTCAGCTTCTGGAGTGCCCTGGGCCTTGAGATCTGCTAGATAACCAGAATCCCGCAAAAGCCCCTCCAAAAGGGTGGCAGCAGAAACCTGAGCCACTTGTTTGTGCCAATGTTCGATGAACCGGACAAACTGGAGAACTGGCTTAGCGGAACGCCCCACCAAGTTGGTTACAGCAGCCTCGTCGCTGAGGAGAGTCCATAGGGGCACATTTAAGGCAGCCGCCGCTTCGGTGAGCTTGTCCAGGGTTGATTTGCCAATGCCCCGCCGCGGCACATTGATAATACGCAGCAGGCTAAAAGAGTCAGCAGGGTTGAGCACAACCCGCAAATAGGCCAGCACATCCTTAATTTCTTTGCGATCGTAGAATCGCAGCCCGCCCACTACTGTGTAAGGGATCCCCCACCGCAGCAAAACCTCTTCAAAGGGGCGAGACTGAGCATTGGTGCGGTAGAGAATGGCAAAATCTCCCCAGGAAAAGTTGGGATCTTGGCTGTGTAACCTGCGGATGGTGTTGACCACAAACTCAGCCTCGGCAATCTCGTCCTCCGCTTGGTAGCAAACGATGGGATTGCCCGCTGGCCGAGTTGGCCGGAGAACTTTATCAATGCGCTCTGTGTTGTTTTCAATGAGAGCGTTGGCGGCCTGCAAAATCGTGGCGGTGGAGCGATAGTTTTCCTCCAGCTTGATCAGGGTGCGGGTATCGTCATCTGGGAGGCCATCGCCAAAGGTCTCTTGAAACTCCAGCAAAATGGTGAAGTCTGCTCCGCGAAAGCGATAGATGCTCTGATCGGCATCGCCCACCACAAAGATGGAGCGGTTTGTCCAGTCCCATTGGGAGCGGCGCTCCTCGCCGTTGGTAACCAGCAATCGGATTAGCTCGTACTGGGTGCGGTTGGTATCTTGGTATTCGTCCACCAAGATATGGCGGAAGCGCTGGTGCCAGTAAGCCAAGACCTGCTCGTTTTGGCGAAACAGCTGCACCGGGATCCAAATTAAGTTGTCGAAGTCGAGGGCGTTGTTGGCCGCCAGTTGATCTTCGTAGAGCTCGTAGACCTGGGCGAGGATGCGACCCCGAAAGTTGGGCTGGTGGCGCTCCAAATCGGCGGGAGTCCAGCCCTGGTTTTTGGCCTTGCTGATGGCGTAGCGCACCGACTTGGGCTCGAACTGGCGCTCGTCCAAGTTGAGTTGCTTGGTTACAATTTCTTTAATCAAAGATTGGGCGTCCGACTCATCGAAAATTGAGAAGTCACGAGTCCACTTGCGTCCCTTGGGATCCCGGTATTTTTCAATCTCCAGGCGCAAGACTTGGGCAAATAGGCTGTGGAACGTGCCGATCCAGAGGGGCTTAATCCAGCGGCGGTAAACGCTGGACTTCAAGCGCGTTGCCTGGGCCGGCTCCAGTTGCGCAAGCGGGATCCCAAACTGCTCCTGCGCCTCCTGCTCAGCAAAGAGCTGCTCGATGCGCTCCTTCATTTCCCGGGCGGCCTTGTTGGTGAAGGTAACAGCCAAAATCTCCTCCGGATTCACCCGGTAGTGGCGGATGAGGTAGGCAATGCGGTGGGTAAGGGTACGTGTCTTGCCGGAACCTGCCCCCGCCACCACCAGCAAGGGGCCACAGAAATGTTGCACCGCTTGGCGTTGAGAGGGATTGAGGCCATCCAACAAGGAGCTAGAAGTCATCTCCGCCGCCACCGAGAAACTGCTTTCCATTATGGGCAAAGGCTGCCCGCCAACCCAGTGGGAGTATTTGGGGGCGGCAGAGCCAAAGATGAAGATTGGTTAAGATCGGTTAAGATTTGGCCGGCTCACCCCGAACTTCCCGCCATGAGCTGCTGTGGCCCGCCCAAGCGCTGCCGGCTTGGTTTTGCAAAAAGACCTCTTGCTTTGGGGGTTGCCACCTTTGCTCTGCTTTCTGCAGGCCCCTTGGCTCCAGCTCAAGCCGGCAACTGCCCCAGCAACGGCAACCCCAACGCCCCTCTTACCCTGCAGCTGGAAAGCATTGCTGGGGATCGGCTCGACTTAAGTCAGTACGACGGCCTGCAGGTGGTGATCTTGACCAACAGCCAAACCCGCTCCCAAGCGGAAGCGCTTTCCAAAAGCTTGACCCTGGAGTTTGGACAAAATCCCCGCCTGCGCCAGATTGTGCTCGTAGACGGCAGGGGGCTGCTGCCAGTGCGAAACTTGGTTTTGCAGGCCATCCGCGAGAGGGCGCCCACGGATCCGCGCTTGGTTTCTCCGTTTGTCTATGTTGCCGTTGACTTTGAGGGATCAGCCATCCAGAAACTGCAGGAGGTGGCTGCCGCAGCATTGCCAGGGATTGATTTTCGCCGCCAGGCTGCCTTGCTGCTTTTGGATGGCCAAGGCACCCTCCTAAGCGGGTTTGCCAATCTGGAGCAATCGAACCTCAGCATTCGCCAGTGCATTCGCACGCAGGTTTGAGTGGCTGGGATCTTCCTCCCCAGTCGTTAAACTGGTCCTAGCGAAGTTAAACCTGTCCAACGGCTTAAGGCCGGGATCCGATGCGCCGCCAGCTCAAGACCTTAAACCAAATCCTCAGCTACAAGCTGGCCGATTTGCGGCTATTTGGCCGCGCGGAACTGAAGGGGCCTGTTCTCCATGTGCTGCTGGAGCGGTTGCCTGGCGACGTGGTGGACACGCTGCAGGTGATGGAGGTGGTGCGCAGCGCCGTCGAGGCTTCGCTGCTGCAGGGGTTGCGCAAAGTCAACGTCTACCTCTGGTGCCGTGGCCAAACGGACGAAGCACCCGAGTGGAGCGAAAGTTTTGTCGTGGAGCCGTTGATCCTGACCAAGCCTGAGGGGGCTTGGAGCCGCGCCTCCAGCTACCGGCAAGACTATCCCGGCATGCGGGTACTGTTTTTTTGCTCGGGCCTTGGTCTAGGTGGCCTTTACCTCTTGGGGAGCGGGGAGCAGAGGGATTGGTTGGATTGGATCCCTATGGGGCTTGCCTTCACCTTGGGGGTGATCTTCCCCTGGCTCAAACGCTCCCTCAACCAACTGGCACCCCCTCGCTTTCTCCGCCTTGGCCTGGGGTTAGGGCTGGTCTTGTTGGGCCTAGCGGTGGCGCTGATCTGGCAGCAGGGCTGGGGCGTAGCCCATGGGATCCTAGCGCTGCTAGCTCTTCTCTTGCTGGGCTTGGGATCCTAAGACCTCTTCAGGAGCTGTGGTGCCGCTGAAAACGGGCAGGGCTGGCCCCGTCATCCACACGTGCTGCGTTTCCAGATCCCAGCGAACCTCCAGGTGGCCACCCGGCAGCTCCACCGTGGCTTGGGGCTCTGCTTGCTCCTCCAAAACGGCGGCCACCAAGGCGGCACAGGCGCCTGTCCCACAGGCCAGCGTTGCCCCTGCCCCCCGCTCCCAAACCCGCAGCCGCAGGTAACTTGGGCTGAGCACCTGCACAAACTCAGTGTTGGTGCGCTCGGGAAAAGCCGGGTGATGCTCAAATAAAGGGCCCACCTTTTCCAACTCCAGCTCCTCCAGGGATCCCTCCTCCTCCAGGAAGACCACGCAATGGGGGTTGCCCATGCTCACCGCCGTTACCCGCCACTCTCGTCCGGCTACTTGCAGCGGCTGCCGCATCACCCTCTCCTCTGGCCTGGCAAGCGTAGTGGGAATCTGCCCGGCCAACAGGCGGGGGATCCCCATGTCCACTGTTACCAAGCCATCGGGCCGCACCCGCGGCACAATCCGCCCTGCCAAGGTGTGGATCTGGTAGGCGCCGTCCCGGCTAGGGATCCCCAGATCCTGTAAAAAGCGGGCCAGGCAGCGGATGCCGTTGCCGCACATTTCCGCCTCCGAGCCGTCGCTGTTGAACAGGCGCATGCTGAAATCAGCTCCCTCCTGCCCTGGCAGGAGAAAAATGACTCCATCTGCCCCCACGCCAAAGCGGCGGTTGCAGAGGGCAGCGGCCTCTTCTGGAGTCAGGCAGGGCTGGGGCTGGTGGCGGTTGTCCACCAAGATGAAATCGTTTCCCAACCCTTGGTACTTGTGGAAGGCAAGACGGGAGGGCAGCCGAATGGCCATGCAGGGCAACCGCAAAACAACCGGCTTCAATCCTCGTGCATTTCGTAGGGATCCTTCAAGTGCTTGGAGGGGGGGCCAAAGGCCGTGTAGATGGCAAAGGCGGTAATGCCAATGGTGACGGCCACAATGGCTACAATGAGGGAAAGGCTAGCTTCCATCGCGGGGATCCCAAGAGAGTTCCTCTAAAGTCTTACACAAGTTTACAAAAAATGGTAACCGGCGGAGAATCCCCTGGGGGGTAGGGAGGAAGGATGTCAAGATTCATTGCTGAAGGCAGAGGGAGGGGGTCAGATTCTGGTAGCGTGATTTAAGATGGCTGTCCTTGTGGCAGTGAGGCCAGGGGAGTCGCTACAGGCCTTTTTTCTGCCTTGACAAACCCATCGTGTCTTTACCCTCCAGTGAGAACTATGGCCATTCGTACCCGACTGGGCGATCTGCTGCGTCCGCTGAACTCGGAATATGGCAAGGTAGCCCCTGGCTGGGGCACCACGCCTCTAATGGCAGTCTTCATGGTGCTGTTTGGCATCTTTATGCTGATTCTTCTAGAGATCTACAACAAGTCGCTGCTTCTGGAAGACATTAACGTCTCCTGGGAGAGCCTCAGCTTCTAGTTTGGACTTGCCAAGCAGCCTAGGTGGTGTACTCGGCATTGATCCGCACATAGTCGTAGCTGAGATCGCAGCCCCAGGCAACGCCCTGGCCAGGCCCTTGGTGGAGGTCTACCGTGAAAGTTACCGGATCCCCCTTGAGGTACTCGCGGGCTGCCTGGCGGTCAAAAGGTAGGGGCATCCCCTTCTCTAGGAGCAGGAAATCTCCCAGCCGGATCTCCAAACGGCGGCTGTCAAAAGGGATCCCCGCTCGTCCGGCAGCGGCAGCCACGCGTCCCCAGTTGGGGTCGTTGCCAAAGGCTGCTGCCTTTACTAGGGGAGAGCTAGCGATGACACGGGCTACCTGCCGAGCGGACCGGTCGTCGGGGGCGCCCTGCACTCGGATTTCCAACAACTTGGTGGCTCCCTCCCCATCGCGGGCAATGGCCTTGGCTAGGTGAATGCACACCTGGATCACCATCTCGGCCAGGACTTGGGCAGCTTTCGTACCACGCTGCAGGGTAGGTGTCCCACTCTGGCCGTTGGCTAGGGCCAGCACCATGTCGTTGGTGCTGGTATCCCCATCCACCGTGATTTGGTTAAAGCTAAGCTCAACAGCCTCCTGGAGGATTTGCTGCCAGAGGGGGGGGTCCACTGCCGCATCGCAGGTTAGAAAAGCGAGCATCGTTGCCAAGTTGGGGTGGATCATACCGGATCCCTTGGCGATCCCTCCCACTCTGACGGTGTAGCCATCAATGTCGGCCTCTAGGGCGGTGCTCTTGGTAACTAGATCGGTGGTGAGGATGGCGCGGGCAGCGCTCTCTCCTCCCTGCGGTGAGAGGCTGTCGATAAGGCGGGGCAGGGCTGCCTTGATTTTGGCCATTTCCAGTTGTTGCCCTATGACCCCAGTTGAGGCGGTGAGCACCTGTTGGGGTGGGATCCCCAGGCGCTCTGCCACCCAGCGGGCCAACTGGGCGTTGTTGCGCTCCCCTTCTTCTCCGGTACAGGCGTTGGCCTGGCCAGCGTTGCAAAGGATGGCCCGCACCGGCTGGCCTTGGGCCAGGATGCCTCGGCTGTAGGTAACACAAGCGGCCTTGACCTGGTTGGTGGTGAAAACGCCAGCCCCTACCGCCTCGCAGTCGGAAACAATTAGAGCGAGATCGGCAGCGCCGGAGGGCTTGAGGCCAGCGGCTACACCAGCAGCGCGGAAGCCGCGGGGGGCAGTTACGGCACCTGCAACGGGTTTAAATTGGGCTCCCATAGGTTTCAGGAGGGTGGTGGATTGGCCTCATCATACCGGCTTCTCTCTCTGACAGCTGCCCGGTAGAGTAGAGTTTCCCGAAAGGGCAGGCTGGCCTTTTGCCCTGGGGTGGTGTAGGGGTGTTGTTAGCGTTACCAAGTTGCGGTAGCAGTAGGGCTACGATGAGTTAAGGATCCCTTGCTTTTGCTTGTTCTGGGACTCCCGACCCAGGAAAGGTAAGCCATGCCTGCCCCGCTGCTTGTCCTCAACCACGTCAGCAAGGTTTATGCCAATGGCACAGTGGCCTTGCAGGATATGAGCCTAGCCATTCCAGAAGGGCAGTTTGTTAGCTTGGTGGGGCCCTCTGGCTGTGGGAAGAGCACGGTGCTCCGACTCATTGCTGGCCTGGGTCAGCTAACTAGTGGCTCGATTGAGTGGGGATCCAATTGCCAGCAGAACGTCCCCAGCCGTTCGGCGGAATCCAAGTTGGCTTTTGTGTTCCAGGAGCCAGCCCTCCTCCCCTGGGCCACGGTAATGGAGAATGTGCGCCTGCCCTTAAAGTTGGCCGGCGAGCCCAAGGAAAAAGCAGATCCCAAGGTATTGCAGGCGCTGCAACAGGTGGGCTTGCAAGGGTTTGAGGGCAGTTTTCCCCGCGAACTCTCAGGGGGAATGCGCATGCGCGTTTCCATTGCCCGTGCCCTGGTCACGAAGCCGCAGGTGCTGCTTATGGACGAACCCTTTGGAGCTTTGGACGAGATCACCCGCAGCAAGTTGAACAGTGAGCTCCTGCAGCTGTGGCAAGAGCAGCAGTGGACGGTAATCTTTGTTACCCACAGCATTTATGAGGCCGTCTACCTCTCCAACCGCGTTGTGGTCATGGCAGCCCGGCCGGGGCGGGTGGTGGCGGATATCCCCATCGAGGCTCCCTACCCTCGTTCAGAAGACTTTCGCACCTCGCCTCTTTACAACGACTACTGTCGGGAGGTGGCGGCCCGTTTGCGCGAGGCTATGGCCGACGTGACTCAGGAGCCGTACCCGCCTTTAGTTAGACGCTTGCGCTAATAGGATGCCTGCTCGCCCTCTGTCTTGAACTCAACTTGCCCTTTACCCTATGTTGGACCGCTTGGCTTCGCTTCTCCAGTTCCTGGAGCACCAGCTGGGATCCCTAGGTGTAGGTATCTTGCCGGAGCACTTGTCTTGGCGGGGGCCGGCTAGAGCTCCAAGCGGCGCCGTAAAAGAAAAACTCAGGCCTGAACCTCGCAGGGAGGCTGAGGTACCCGGCCCTGGCCTATCGACTTCTCCCCAGCGGCTGCCTCTGGGCAAGTGGCTCAAGCCGGAGGTAATTGCCCCGGGGATGGTCGGCCTTCTCTTTCTGGGGCTCTGGGAGGTGGGGGTACGGCTGACAGGGGTTCCCCCCTACCTGTTGCCGGGGCCAATTTTGGTGGCTAAAACCCTGGTCCAGGAGTGGGGATCCCTTTTTCCCTCGCTGCTAGTTACCTTGCAGGTTACAGTGGTGGCTTTCCTCCTCGCTGCCGTCTCCGGGCTGTTGCTGGCCGTTTTGTTTACCCAGAGCAAATGGATTGAGCGCAGCTTTTTCCCCTATGCGGTGGTTTTGCAAACAACGCCCATCGTTTCCATTGCGCCCCTAATTATCATTTGGCTGCGCCACAACACCTTTGCTGCGATGGTGGTCTGCGCTTGGATTGTTGCCTTCTTCCCCATTCTCTCCAACACTACCCTAGGGTTAAACAGCGTCGATCACAACCTGCTCAACCTGTTTCAGCTGTATAAGGCCAACCGCTGGCAAACCCTGATTTACCTACGCCTACCCAGCGCTCTGCCCTATTTCTTGGGGGGCCTGCGCATCAGCGGTGGCCTTTCTCTCATTGGCGCGGTGGTGGCCGAGTTTGTGGCTGGTAGCGGGGGGGAGCGGGCTGGGATTGCCTACCAGATCTTGATCTCCAGCTTCAACCTCCAGGTGCCCCGCATGTTTGCCGCTCTGGTGCTGCTCACTGGCCTGGGGGTTCTGATCTTTGTGGCCTTGAGCGCTCTGTCCAACAAAATCCTAGGCCGTTGGCACGAAAGCGTGGTGCCCCGTAACAGCTAGGAACAACCCCTGCCGGCAGGCGGTGAATAGCCCAGGCCCCTGCCTAGGGGATTCTGCCTCTCCAGCTGCTTAGGGCAGCTTTGACTCTAGCATGCCAGGAACCAGATTCGAACTGGTGACACGAGGATTTTCAGTCCTCTGCTCTACCAACTGAGCTATCCCGGCTTCGACCCCCTATTTTAGAGCGCTCAGGACCTCTTTGGCAACAGGGAGCGCCCCTTAGCCGACGAGCTTTTCCAGGGCCTCCATCTGCGGAATACAGAGGATGTCGCGGCTGCGATCCCGGCGGATCAGCTCCTCCTGTTCCAGCTTAGCAAGAACGCGGGTAACCGTCTCCCGCGCTAAGCCGCTCAAGCTGCTCAGCTCCCGATGGGGCAAGTTGGGGATCTCTACGCCGCTGCGGCTGACCCGGCCCCGGGATTCTGCCAAGAAGAGAAGAATATCGGCAACGCGGGCAACACTGCTAGCCTCGCGCAACTGCAGCCGCCGGTTGAGCTGCCGCAAACGGCGGGACATGAGCTGGGCAAGGCGAATGCCAGCCTGGGCATGAGCAGTCAAAAAAGCCAGAAAATCCTGGGCCGGCAGACAGCAAACCTTGGTCGGTGTTAAGGCAATCACATCGCTGGAACGGGGTGCCTCATCCAAGGCGGCCATCTCCCCAAAGATCTCGCCTGGGCCGAGAATGGTGAGGGTAACCTCCCGCCCCTCTCCATCGTGAGTGCGAATTTTAACCCAGCCCTCCAGAATGAAATAGACGGCACTGCCCCAGTCATTTTGCAACAAGATGGCCTGGCTGACGGGGTAGGAGCGCAGCGCCATCTGCCGGGCCAGCGGCTCGAGCACCTCTGGAGGAAAGCCTTCAAACAATGGCATCAAGCGCAAATCCTCAGCCATTACCTCGCTCACTGGTGATCTCCTGCAGCTGCGCTTGCCAATCCTGACTGGTGTCCAACACGGTGAGGTAAGACCGTTCCCCCTCGGAAAAATCCTGCCACTGGGCCTGCTGCTGGGCAAGGAGATCGGCAGTGGCATCGGCAATGTCAGCCACGCTTCGCCCCTCCCCAATGCCTGAGGCCAAGAGGTCAGAGGGCAGAGAAGCCTGGCTGCGCCGCTGCAGACGCTCCCGGAGGACGAGCTCAGGAGCATGGCAGTAGAGAATACGCAGCGGGAGGCCGCGCCGTTGCGCTTGTTCCATCGCCAGGCTGCGCAGCGCTTGCCGGTCAAACTTGGCATCCAGAATGACGGTGTAGCCCTCCTGGGCCAATTCCACTCCCAACTGCACTAGGCGGCGGTAGGTTTTCTCAGTCATCTCGGGCGTATACACCTCTGGCCCCCCGCGCTGCCGCAGAGGGATCCCGGCCAAGTGCTTGCGCACGGCGTCGGAGCGAATGTGGATGGCTCCCCGCTGCCGGGCCAGGTAGCGGGCCACCGTACTTTTGCCTGCTCCCGACAGGCCAGCCATCAAAAACAACTGCCCCTGTTTGGGAAGGGTGTATTCCCAGGCCAGGCGGTAGTAGCGGGCGGCAGTGTGGAAGGCATTGGCTTTGGAAGCTTCCGAGGCGGCAGGATCGTCCAGCAAAAAAGAGGTGACCTTGGCCCGCACATAGGCCTGGCGATTGAGGTAAATGGGCAAGATCTTCAGTCCCTCCCAGTCACCCGTTTCTTCCAAATAGGTGTTCAAATAGGCATTGCCCAGATCGGGGCGGTGGCGGGCATCCAAATCCATCACCGCATAGGAGACGTCGTACATCGTATCCACAAAGCGGAAGGCCTCGTTGAACTCGATGCAATCGAAAAGCAAGATCTTGCCTTCCCAGTGGCAGATATTGCCCAGGTGCAGATCCCCGTGGCCTTCGCGGATGCGGTCTTGCTCGATTCTCTGGTAAAACAGCTCCTGCCGCCCGGCAAAAAAGCCATCCGTATAGGCTCGGGTCTCTCGGTACTGCTCGGCGGTCTGGGGGCCGCCGATGTAGCGTTGGGTCTGGGCGTAATTCTCGTCAAAGGCCTCCCGTACCCGCTCTGGTCGGCCAAAGCTGCGAATGTAGTCGTTGGTCGCCGCCTGGGCGTGAAAGGCCGCCACCGCCCGCCCTAGCTCCTCCATCAAGGCTGGTGTCAGCTCCCCCCGCTCGAGGAGGTTGCTAAAGAGTTGCTCTTGAGGAAATTGCCGCATTTTGAGGGTGTACTCCACTGGCTCGCCCCTGCCGTCAAGCTGGAACTGGCCCTTGGCACGCACAATGGGCAACACCTCTAGGTAAAGCTCCGGCGCGCCCCGCTGGTTCAGGCGCAGCTCTTCTTGGCAAAAGTGGCGCCGCCGCTCGAGAGTTGTGAAGTTCAAAAAACCAAAATCTACGGGCTTCTTTACTTTATAGGCATAGTCGCCCGTCAGGAGAACATAGGAGATGTGGGTTTGGAGAAGCTGGATCGGCTCCTGCACCGGGTGGGGGTAAAACCTCGGCTCCAGCATTGCCTTGATGAGGGGCGGCAGGTGGGCAGTGACCATGGAAAACCACAGTAAGGGATCCCTATTTTCCTCCAACTTGCTCTCCGCCTAGTCTCCAAAAGGCAAGGCAGCCTCTAGGGGGGAAAGACGGATGATGCCGATCCCTTGCTTGACCAGAGTATCTTGAGCAGCAGCAGAAAGGGCGTAGGGCCAGACCAGATACTTGGTGTTGATGTAGTCGCGTCCCCGCTTGGCCAGGCTGACCTGTTCGGAGAGCATCCGCACCTCCGGCCCTCGGGTGATGATGGCTTCGGTGCGGCGGATGCGTTGCATCAGTTGGCTAAACAGCTCTTGGGGCTGCTGCACAAACACCACAATCGCCAGGTCGCAAGGATTGTAGTAGGTGCCGCTGCCACAGAGAAGCAGGGCCTCACTGGCAAGGACAAGCGTCTCCTCGTCCCCCAGGGCCACCACGGGGTAAAGAAAGGTGCGCACGTCCTCCGGCTGCCAGTGCGTGAAGGAGTAGCTCTCCACCTCTCCCCGCACCCAGGAGGAGATGGCCGGAAAAACTGCTTCGCTCAGCAGCCGATAGGCCGCCTGGGGTTGCCCCAGCCAGCAGAGGGCATTCTCATAGAAGCTCTCATTCTCCAACAGGTGAGGGGGGAGAGGATTAGCCATAGGCGGATCCGGCCACGGCTTCCTTTAGCAGGCCTAATCGGAAATAATTAAGGCAATTTTGCCAAGAACAGATCCCTGCTCCAGCAAGCGATGGGCCGCAGAAGCTTCGGCCAGCGGAAAGGTGTGGCTGAGGTGGATACGCAGTTGGCCTTGGTCGATGAGGCGGGCGCATTGCCTGAGAATCTCTGCCTGATTTTGCTGGGCAGCCACAAGATTCTTTAGCATCGGCGTAAGCATCAGCTCAAAGCCTACCCGTAGGTTGCGGTCGCGGGCCACCCGCCAATCCGTCTCTGGGGCCGGCGCCAACAGCGTGACGAGATCGCCGTACACCCGCACAGCCGGAAAGGTCTGCTCCAGCACTGGGCCACCCACGGTATCCAGGGCCAGATCTACTCCTTCCCCACCCGTCCAGTCCAAAACAGCCCGCACAAAGTCAGTCTGGCGGTAGAAGATGGGCAGGCTAGCTCCCAGAGAACGGACGAACTCGGCCTTTTCTGGGGTGCTCACGGTGGTGGCGACTTCACATCGCCGCAGGCGGGCCAGTTGGATGGCCACATGACCTACCCCGCCGGCGCCAGCGTGGATAAGCACCTTTTGGCCAGTCTGCAGCCGCCCCCGGTCGTAAAGGGCCTCCCAGGCAGTAATCAACACCAGGGGAGCAGCGGCAGCCTCGGCAAAGCTAAGGGTTTTGGGCTTGGGGGCCACAAAGCGCTCATCCACCACGATGAGCTCAGCATAGTTCCCCCCCTGCTTGCCCAGGCCGCCATAGCAGAAGTAAACCTCGTCTCCAACCCGAAACTGCCGCACTCCGGCCCCCACCGCTTCCACAACGCCAGCGCCGTCACATCCCAAAATGGCCGGCATCTCTTCCGGGTAGAAGGTGCCCCGCCGCCGCAGCTTGGTGTCGATGGGGTTGACGCCGGCAGCCTTGAGACGAACACGCAGCTCCCGCTCGCCGCGGATCTGGGGATCAGGTACCTCCTGCAGTTGCAGAACCTCCGGCCCGCCGGGCACGTTCATGACAACAGCTTTCATGTCTTTCGGGGCTTTTGGCTGGGATCCACAGGGTGCCCCCCTTAGGTTCCAGCAAGGGAGGCTCTCAATGGCTAGTAGCATAAGCGAAGAGAGCTGCCTCTGGGAAGGAAGCCCCCTCGATTTGGAATCCCCACCGCTACAGGGGGTGGCAGCTCTCTAGTTGGCTAGGGCCTGCAGCTTGCTCACCCCCCTACGCAGCAGGACTAGCGCCTAGATATCGGTTTCACTCAGCTTGGCGCTCATGTAATCGAAGGGCTCGGCTACAAAGCTGTAATCCTCGTCGGTGCCAAGCAGCTCTAGGGCACGCTGCTTCATGTTTTGGATCCCAATGACGGTTGGAGCAATCGGCACCCCCAGGGAGTTGTAGGTCTCCCGCAGACCGGCCAAAACGCGCTCGTCCAAAATGCTATTGTCGGCAGCCACCAGGGCGTAGGAAGCATAGCGCAGGAAGTAGTCCATATCCCGCAGGCAGGTGGCGTAGCGGCGAGTGGTATAGGCGTTCCCTCCTGGGCGGAGCAGCTCCGGCACTTGGGCAAACATGGCCGCAGCAGCCGTCTTGACGATGTCCACCGAGTTGAGGTTGATGACCTGCACGGCTTTGATGCGCCGCAACCCGGAATCGTAAAAGGCCCTGAGAGCCTCCATGGCATCCCGATCGAGGTAGCGGCCTGTCAGATCGTAGGTTTTGATCAAAGTGGTTACGGCATCGCGCATATCCCCAACTCCGTTTTCGTGGCGTCTCAAAGAGCTAGGTCAAGCCTCCCTCCCCTCAGGACCGATCCCTGAGGCGTTTTCCGCCCTTGGTTGGCTCTCCCGCAGTCTATCACACGGAGGATCTTCCCCGACAGGGAAATCAGGGATCCGGCAACAGCACCCGTAGCGGCTTAAGCAGTCTGCCTTGCCATTGTCCCAACCCTAAGAACGTTCCTTGCTCGCTCTTTACCCGTACGCTCTTGGCAGTAGCCTGGGCAGAATCTAGGGGAATGGCCTGACCTTGCTGCCAGCGGCGGGCCTCAGGGGGTGAGAGCAAGACCACCTCCCAGCCAACAAAGCCCCACTCAATGGGCAGCAGGGCAGCGGCAGGATTGGCGGATCCCTGCCACCCCTCAAGAGGCCAGCTCTCTTCGAGGCGAAAAGGGCCACTTTGCAGCCGCCGCAGCTGGCTCATCAAACCGCCACAGCCAAGTTTTTCCCCCACATCGCGGGCAAGGGCGCGGATGTAGGTGCCGGGGCCACAGGCAATCTCTAGATCCACTTCCGGGAATTCGCCGGGACGCCAGTCCAGGATCTGCAGCTGCCGAATCACCACCCGCCGTGGCTCTAGCCCTAGTTCGGCAGCCTTTGCCCCCGCCCGGGCTAGCTCATAAAGCTTTTTCCCCTGCCGCTTGACGGCGCTGTAAAGGGGCGGTACCTGCCAAATCTCGCCGACAAATTTTTGCAAACACTCCTCCACCTGCTCGCGACTGAGCTGCGGACAGGGGGATCCCAGCTCCACCTCCCCCTCGGTGTCGTCAGTGTTGCTGCGCTGACCAAAGCGGAAGGTTGCCCGATAAACCTTATCCCCCGGCAGAAAGGCCAAAAAGCGCGTCGCCCGCCCCACGGCAATGGGCAAAACTCCCGTTGCCGCCGGATCCAGGGTGCCCCCATGCCCCACCTGGCGGGTGCGCAAGGTTCGCCGCACTGCCGCCACACAGTCGTGGGAGGTGAGCCCTGCCGGCTTATCCAGGTTGAGAAAGCCCTCTAGGGATCCCATACTCTGCATCAATAGTGAAGATTTGTAACTAGGCTGCCGCAGCGCTTAACATGGGGTTGACTTCTGTGGCCAAGTTTGAAGCGCTTATGGCTCACTCTGACACGTTACCTCAGCCTCTCTGGCAACGCCTGCTGATGATTGCCCCTTTTTTCCTCTGGGGTTCGGCAATGGTGGCGATGCGAGATGCCCTCTCCGAGACCACTCCTCTCTTCATTGCCATTCTGAGGCTGTTGCCAGCCGGGCTCCTCGTTTTGGCCTTTCGGCTTTGGCAGGGGCGGGTCTCTAACGTCTCTCAGCCCTGGCATCCTCAGGGATTGCGGGGCTGGCTGTGGGTCTTGGCCTTTGCCCTCGTGGACGCCACCTGTTTTCAAGGCTTTTTGGCGCGAGGGCTGCAGGAGACCGGCGCTGGCTTGGGATCCGTGTTGATTGACTCGCAGCCGCTAGCAGTAGCTCTGATGGCCAGCTGGTTTTACCGGGAGCGGCTGGGAGCGCTGGGCTGGCTGAGCCTGGGGCTAGGCGTGGTCGGCATTAGCTTGATTGGCCTGGGAGGGGAGGGATCCCTGCAGCTAGGACCTGGCGTTGGCTGGATGTTGCTGGCCTCCCTGTCGATGGCCATCGGCACGGTGATGATGCCCAAGGTAGCAGAGGTGGCAGACCCAGTATTGGCAACTGGCTGGCACATGGTGCTGGGTAGCTTGCCTTTGATCCTGCTTTCGGCGCTCACAGAAAGCCAGCAGTGGCAGCACCTAAGCGGCCTCCACTGGCTGGGCTTGCTCTATGCTTCGGTGATGGGAAGCGCCGTGGCCTATGCCCTGTTTTTCTACTTTGCCTCCCAAGAAAACCTCACCGAGTTTAGCTCCCTGACCTTTCTCACCCCGGTGTTTGCCCTCTTCTTCGGCAACACCCTCCTAGGCGAAACCCTCACCCCCCGACAGTGGGTGGGGGTAGGTATCACCCTGCTCTGCGTGTACGGGATCAACCACCGGCAGGAATGGCAGGAGCGCCTGCCTCTGCTCTGGAAGGGGATCCTTGCCCCCCGCCCTGTTGAAGTTGGCGAGGGCGAGTCTAAGTAAATGCTCCCCGATGCTAGCTCTCTCCAGGGCCAGTTGCCAGCAGCATTGGGGTTGGCAGTAGGGATGAGCCTGCAAGGTGGCTTCTAGGTGGGGACTCAAGGACGGCACTTCTTCTCTCGGGCTGCTGGGCTGCGTTGCTGGGGGAGGGATCCCTCAAGGGGGTAGAAACCCCATTGCCTCTCGCACCTTTTGGAGGGTTGGCTCGGCCACGGCGCGAGCCTTGGCAGCATTTTCTCGCATCAGCAGCTGGAGGTAGTCGGGGTCACTCCCGATCTCCCGGTAGCGCTGTTGAATGGGCTGGAGAGTGGCAATGATACTGTCGGCAAGAAGAGGTTTGAACTGCCCCCACCCCATCTCGGCACATTCAGCCGCCACCTCCTCCTTGCTCTTGCCGGAGGTGAGCATGTAGATTGTCAGCAAATTGTGGGCCTCTGGGCGGGCCGGGTCGTCGAAGGTAATGCCGCGGATTGAGTCGGTCTTAGCTTTTTGAATCTTTTTGCGAATTGTATCTGGATCGTCCAGCAGGTGGATACGGCTGAACTCGGAGGGATCCGACTTGGACATCTTGCGCGTGCCATCCGTTAGGCTCATAATCCGCGCCCCCTGCGGGCGAATTAGCGCCTCGGGGATTACAAATGTTTCTCCAAAGCGGTCGTTAAAGCGGCGGGCAATGTCCCGACAGAGCTCGATGTGCTGCCGCTGATCCTCTCCCACAGGTACATACTTGGGCTGGTAGAGGAGAATATCCGCCGCCTGCAAAATTGGGTAGCTAAACAGGCCAACGCTCGTTTCCTCGCCCTGCTTCTCTTTTTTTTCCTTGTACTGGATCATGCGCTCCGCCCAGTTCATGGGAGTGATGGTGGCAAACAGCCAGGCCAGCTCCGTGTGGGCAGGCACATGGGACTGCACAAACAGCACGCAATGCTCCAGCTTGAGGCCACAGGCCAAATAGAGGGCAAACAGGGAACGGGTGCGCTCCCTCAACAGCCTGGGATCCTGGGGCACAGTAACAGCGTGCTGGTCCACAATACAAAAGAAGTTCTCATACTGCTCCTGCTCGGCCACCCAGTTTTTAATAGCCCCTAGGTAATTGCCCAGGTGCAGCTCCCCGGAGGGCTGAATGCCAGAAAAGGTGCGCGGCTTGGCCATAGCACTCTCAAAGCCAACAAGAGGGCGGACAAAAGCCTTTTTCAGGATATCAAGAGAGCCGCAGCCCTTCATTATGGAAGTTAAGATACCCAACTCAACCCCATGTCAGACCCCCAACCCGAGCCGCTTCGCTCTGCCAATCACTACGTGCTGCTGATCCCGGGCCTGCCAGAGCAATTTCTCAGCTCTGAGGAATTGCAGGAGTTCCTCGTGCAGCTCCTGCAAGAGCATCCCCACCTAGTGGATGCGGATCTGGCCCGCTACCCCACTCCCCAAGCCCAGGCCCAACGGCTCATCGATACGACTTGCGAGCTGGAAGTCTTTCCTGGTGAAACCGTGCAGTGGCACCCGGTGCGCCTCAGCAAGCGTCGCTCAGCCTCTTCTGGGCCAGGCTCAACCTAAAGGCTTCGCGGGCGTGGTACAACGCAAAAAGGGTAGGTCCTATCCCAGGCTCCAAAGGAGGTCAACCATGCCGCGCGGCATGAAGAACGACAACTTCATTGACAAAACTTTCACGGTCATGGCCGACCTAATCCTAAAGTTGCTGCCAGGGGTGAGTTCGGACGAGAAGAAAGCCTTTGCCTACTACCGAGACGGCATGGCAGCCCAGAGCGAAGGGGAATACGCCGAGGCCCTAGAAAACTACCGCGCAGCTTTGGCTCTGGAGCAGGACGACCAAGACCGCAGCTACATTCTCTACAACATGGGCTTGATTTACCAAAGCACCGGTGACCTGGACAAAGCCCTGGAGTACTACCACCAGGCCTTAGAGCTAAACCCACGCCTCTGTTCAGCCCTCAACAACATTGCCGTTTTGCTACACCACAAAGGTGAGCAGAGTCTGCAAGCTGGGGATGAAGAAACGGCGGAGGCCCTGTTTGACGAGGCCGCCCGCTACTGGATCCGCGCCATTCGCATTGCCCCCAACAACTACATCGAGGCCCAAAATTGGCTGAAAACCACAGGACGCGCCAACCTAGAGCTGTATTGAGCTGCCCCCTCTTGAGGTCTGGCTGCAGTAAACTCAGCGGTAGCTCATAGGGCAAAGGAAACAATGCTGACACGGGAAGAGGTACGCCACGTCGCTCATCTGGCACGGCTTGAGCTTACCGAGGAAGAGGAAATCCAGTTTACCCAGCAACTGGCAGATATTTTGGCCTACGTAGAACAGCTTCAGGAACTGGATACCGAAGGCGTAGAGCCTACCTTCCATGTCCTCGATATCGAGCTGCCCACCCGCCCCGATGAGGTGCAGCCCTACTCCAATGTCGAAGGGATCCTGGCTAACGCCCCCGACCGCGCTGACAGGTTCTTCAAGGTGCCCCGCATTTTGGAGGAGGAAGACTAAAAGCCGCATTCTTTCTAACCTCTGCCCTACGGCTAGAGGGTGAGATCCCTGCCGACTTTGGCCAACTCAGCAGCAGAAGAAGGCTTGGGCCAGTGGGTGAAGAGCCGCCTGCTCCTCCCTCAGCTACCCACCCAGCCAGCCGGGCCAGCCAACCCTTTGCACTGGCTGCCTGCGGCTGACTACCCCAGCTTCTCCCCAGCACTAAGGGGGAGGGCGTCATACCCCCAACTCCAAGGCCTACGGCCCGCTGCGGCAAGGGAGCTGCCCTCTTGCCAGCGGAGCCGCCTACCCAGAGGCCCCTTATTCACCGCAGCAGGGCAGAGCGCTTGGCAGGAATGCTGCAGCCTGCGCCGTAGCCTCGGCTCTCCTCTAGCGGGATCGCCTAGCTACTCAATCCCCTCAATCCGGTCTTCAACTTGCTGATAGAGCTCCTGCAGGCGCTCGATATTGGCTTGGGAAGTTTGCCAGTAGCCGCGCCCGTGCACCTCCAGCAGGGTGCCGACAATGCGCCGGAAGGAGTGGGGGTTGAGGTTCATCAGCCGCTGGCGCATTGCCTCGTCCTTGATGAAGGTCTCATTAGCTTCCTCGTAGATCCAGTTGTCCACCGCACCTGCCGTGGCCGACCAGCCGGAGGTGTTCACCAGCCGCTTGGCAATCTCCCGCACCCCTTCATAGCCGTGCTTGAGCATGCCCTCGTACCACTTGGGATTGAGGAGCTTAGTGCGAGCATCCAGCCGGATTGTCTCACTCAGGGTGCGGATCTGGGCATGGGGCGTGGTGGTATCGGCAATGTAGGCTGCGGGAGCCTTGCCGTCTGGGCGCAAGCTCTGCACCAACTTGGTGGGATCCGCGTCGAAGTAGTGGCTGACATCCGTCAGGCTAATCTCCGACGAATCCAGGTTTTGGAAGGTCACGTCCACCGTCTTTAGGCTGGCCTCAAAAAGCTGCCGCATCTGCTGGTTGGGCAGATTCGAGCCAAAGGCAAAGGACTTGCGGGATAGATACATCTCCCGCAGCTCGCTCTCGTCCTCCCAGGAGCTGTTTTCCACCGCCAGGCTAATGTTGGCCGAGTAGGAGCCGGAGGCGTTGGAAAAGACCCGCGTTGCCGCCTGCTCCAGCGTCAGCCCCAGCTCCTTGGCCTGCTGGAGGGCGTGCTTGCGCACAAAGTTGAGCTCCAGCGGCTCATCGGCCAGGGCCGCCAGCTTCACTGCCCGGTCGAGGAGAGCCATTTGGTTGACAAAGAGATCCCGGAACACGCCGGAGCAGTTGACCACCACGTCAATGCGGGGACGCCCCAGCTCCTCCAGGGGGATGAGCTCCACCTTGTTCACCCGCCCCAGGGCATCCGGCTTGGGACGCACCCCCAGCAAACACAGCACCTGGGCTAGCGATTCCCCATAGGTCTTGATGTTGTCCGTGCCCCAGAGCACCACCGAGATGGTTTCCGGGTACCTGCCGCCGTTGGCGCTCAACTCGCGGGCTAGCAGCCGCTCCACCACGATCTCCGCCGACTTGATGGCCGCTGCGGTGGGGATGGACTGGGGATCCAAAGCATGGATGTTGCGCCCCGTCGGCAACACATTGGGGTTGCGGATGGGATCCCCGCCGGGCCCCGGTGGGATGTACTCCCCTTCCAAGGCCCGCAGCAGCGATCCCAGCTCGTAGTCAGCCGTAATTTGCTTAAGGCACTCTTCCAAAAACTCGAACAAAGGCTTGAGTAGCTCCGCATCCACCTGGGGATAGCCCGCCTCCTTCAGGGCCACCAGCCAGGGGGCCTGCCGTCCCATGTTGAAAAAGTTGAGCTTGGCCACCCTGGAGACCCGCCCCTGGGCGTCGGTTTGCTCCTGCACCAGGGCCGCCACTGCCTTGTGGCAGGCCTTGTTGATGCGGTCCAGCAGCTCCGTATCCGCCAGGTGCCCCCGATCCCGGTTGCGGTAGATCTCGTCGATATCCCGGCCCAGGCTCTGGGCAATAATGCGGGGTAGGCTGAGGATCCCTTCTTCTGGGCGGTCAATGCTGGCGATGCTGACCAGCGTGGCAATGGCCTCCTCTGCCGTGGGGGGCGCCCCGATGACATGCAGACCACAGGGCAATAGCCGCGACTCAATCTCCATTAGCTTGGCGTAGAGCTTGCCCACCACTGTGTCCCGTTCTTCCAGACTCAGCTGGGCAGCATCCCCCTCTGGCAGCTCCACATCCTTATCCAGGTTGACCAGGCGCGCCTTGTCACAGATGGCGTTGACAATGGCAATGCCCCGTGCCCCCTCCCGCAGGGTTTGGTAAGAGCCAATCAGCTCCCGCAGCTCCTGCAGCCCCTTGTAGAGGCCGGCATTCTCTGCCGGCGGTGTCAGGTAGCTGATGGTGCAAGCGTAGCCGCGCCGCTTGGCAATGGTGGCCTCGCTGGGATTGTTGGCGGCGTAGTAGTAGAGGTTGGGCAGGGATCCAATCAAATTATCCGGGTAGCACTCGCCCGACATGCCAATTTGCTTACCGGGCATGAACTCCAAAGAGCCATGGGTGCCAAAGTGCACCACCACATCGGCTCCCCACACCTTCTCCAAATAGGTGTAGTAGGCCGCAAAACCATGGTGGGGGCTGGCCGATCTAGAAAAAAGCAGCCGCATGGGATCCCCTTCGTAGCCAAAGGTGGGCTGCACCCCAATGAACACGTTGCCAAAGTGCTTGCCGTAAATCAGCAGATTTTGCCCATCAGTGTTCAGGTGCCCTGGGGGTGGCCCCCAATATTTCTCAATGGCTTTGACATAGGGGGTCAGGGCCTCGTATTCCCGCACCGACAGCTTGGCAGCCACGTTCAGCTCTGGGCTGGCGTACTGGGCCTGGGCATCGTGCAGGATGGACTCCATCAACTCCTGCGGTGTTTTGGGCAGCTCTGGCCCCAGGTCGTAGCCGTTGTGGGCCAGGGCCTGCATGACGCGGTGGATGGAGGCAAACACATCTAGGTAGGCTGCTGTCCCCACATTGCCTTTGTCTGGCGGGAAGCTGAAGACAGTGATGGCGATCTTCTTCTCCAGCTTGGGCTTACGCCGCAGGTTGGCCCACTTGAGGGCCCGCGCTGCAATCAGCTCAATCCGATCCTGCAGAGCATGGGCTTTGCCGGTGACGGCGTCTCGCCCCGAGAGGATGATTGGCTCGATGGCCCCGTCCAGCTCAGGAATGGCAACTTGCAGCGCCACCTGCACCGGGTGCAGGCCTAAGTCACTAGCAGCCCATTCCTCGGTGGATTGAAACACCAAGGGCAGGGCCACCATGTAGGGGCGATTCAACCGCTGCAGCGTCTCCACAGCCTTGGGGTGATCCTGCCGCGCCGGGCCCCCCACTAGGGCAAAGCCGGTTAGGGACACCACCACATCCACAATTGGGGCTGTCTTCTGCTCGTTCCAGAAAAACTCGTTCACCGGCTTGGAGAAGTCCAAGCCGCCGGCAAACACCGGCACCACCCGTGCCCCCCGCGACTCCAGCTCCTGCACCATCGCCACGTAGTGGGCATCATCCCCCGTCACCAGGTGGGTGCGCTGCAGCACCAACCCCACGCAGGGAGCCAAGGGATCCTTTACGTCTTCTGGCAGATCCTCGCGGGCATTGTACCAATCCCAATACTCCGCCAGGCTGGCAAACATCTGCGGCGCTAGGGGATGCCAAATGCCCATCTCCAAATAGGTCACTGGCTCGGCAAAGGAGAGCTGTCCCCGCATCCCCGGCAGGTAGCGATCCGCCAGCATCAGCAAAAAGTTCTCCAGGTTCTCGCGGGATCCGCCCAGCCAGTACTGGAAGCTAAGCATGAAGTTGCGGGCATCCTGGGCCTTGTCAAAGGGCAGGTACTTCAGCACCTTGGGCAGGGTCTGCAGCAGTTTCAGCATCCCCTCTTGGAAGTTGGATCCCTGCTGGCGCTTGCGCATGAACTGGGCAATGGCGCTCTTAGACTGGCCCAGTTGCGCCATGGAAAAGGATCCCAGCTTATTAAGGCGCATCACCTCCGGCATGGAGGGGAACACCACCACTGCATCCAGCCGCTCCCGCAGAGGTTCTACTGCCTGCACTACCTTCTGGGCGATGTCCTCAATGAAGATCAAGGAGCCGATAAAGACATTGGCCGTCTCCAGATCCCGCTGGAAAGCCTCATACCCCGAGGGATCCCGCAGCTCCTCCACCAGATACCCAGACAGCTCCACCGCCAGCTTGGGGTTGTGGGCGTTGATGCGCTGGACTGCCGCCGTCAGGGCACTCTGATACTGCGGCTCCAACACCACGTACACCACCTTCATCAGTCGGCGTCCCCCCAGCTCAGCAGGGGCCACGTGGCGGGTGATGGGCTTAACCAGAGTAAACATGCGGTCGCTCTCCGTCCTGCAACGCCAAAAAGCAAGTAGGCCGGGAATGGGCATTCTTCCCTAGCACCTGTTTCCCGTTCTACCAGAGAACTGGATCCCTGCCGGGGGCATGACGCCAGTCTCGTAACAATTCGCAATAATTGCAAAGGGGGGCTCTCCTCTTGGCAAAAGCCCAAGGATATGGCCCCGGAAGAGCCGAGTGCGGCTCTCTTGCGCCCTACGAGGTAGAATCGAGGCTTTCCTCACTCTATTTACTGTTGGAAATTGCAACCTTTTTAGGCCATCATAGCGGTCTTCTCTAAAAGCTTTAGGGAGTCCTCCTGGCCAGCGCCCAGTTTCTGCGTACGCCAATAACCTTGAAATGAGCTAGCGGTTGAGGCTTGCAGTCTGAGGCAGTCAGCAAGTTCACTAGAGAGTTATCTACTTTCAGAGGCCAGGAAAACCACTTCCCGTCCTTCTGTTGGGCAAACTTCCGCGCGAGTACAAAGGTTGGCTAACTTGTATAATTTCATCCCAGACTTAGTCCTAGAAGACTTAGTCTCCTAGTCTCGGAAACACTGCCAGCAAGGAAGCCACAGGAGCTGTGCTAGGCTAGGGGGTTAGTCATTGAAATCAGCATGCGGGCCCATTACTTACAACATGTGGCGTTTGAAGGTCTCGGCTACATAGAGTCCTGGCTCAAAGCCAAGGGATACCCTGTAACGGGCACAAAGTTCTTTGAATCGACAAGATTGCCGAGCCTGGATGAATTTGACATGCTCATCGTCATGGGTGGCCCCATGAGTGCCAATGACGAAAGCGCGTTCCCTTGGCTGGTGCAGGAGAAGGAGTTTATCCGCAATGCCATCGAGGCCGGCAAGTCCATTTTGGGCATCTGTCTGGGGGCGCAACTGATTGCCAGCGCAATGGGTAGCCGAGTGTTTCCAAATCGTGTTAAGGAAATAGGCTGGTGGCCCGTGCAAGGGATCCAACCAGCGAACGAGCTGGCCTTTCCTTTTCCGCCCTCGATTGAGGTTTTTCACTGGCACGGGGAAACCTTCGAGCTGCCCCCTGGTGCAATTCACCTTGCCAAAAGCGAAGGCTGTGAGAACCAGGCCTTTCAGCTTGGGCGTTCAGTGATTGGCCTCCAGTTTCACTTGGAAACCACGCCAGAATTGGTGCAGGGGCTTGTCTCCCACTGCCGCAACGAGTTATTGCCATCTACCTATGTGCAGTCGGAAGCAGAGATTCTCTCAGCTCCCCCTGAGAAGTACCAAGCCATAAACCGTCTCATGGGCGAGGTGCTCTCCTTTCTCTGTCGCCCCCATCCCTAGCCCCGCGCCGCGCTCTAGAGGGCGGCCAGAGCCGTAAGATGCATCTGCAAGCCAAAGTTCCAAGGGGATAGACGTGGGCCATCAGGTTTTGGGACTGGGGATCGCAGGTTGGTCGGCTGCACGGCTGCTGCGGGCCCAAGGAAAAGAGGTGTGGGTTTGGGACGAGCAGGATTCGGAGCTCTTGCGGCAACGGCAGGCAGAGCTGGAACAAGAAGGGATCCCTGTCCACTTGGGCCAGCCTTTTCAACTGCTGCCGGGAGTGGAGCAGGTGGTGGTCAGCCCGGGCATTGCCTGGGATCACCCCTTGCTGCAAGAGGCGCGTCGGCAAGGGATCGAGGTGGTGGGAGAGGCGGAGCTGGCCTGGCAGTTCCTTGAGCATCTGCCTTGGGTAGGGATCACGGGCACCAACGGCAAAAGCACCACCACGGCCCTGGTGGCGGAGATGTTTAAAGCGGGAGGGCTAGAAGGGATCCCCTGCGGCAACATTGGCTTACCTCTGTCTCAGGTGGCGCTGGAGACCTGGCAAGGGCAGCGGCGGCCGGATTGGATCGTGGCAGAGCTAAGCAGCTACCAACTGGAGGCCAGCAGCCGTCTGATGCAGAGCTCCCCCGGCAGCCCACCCCGCATTGGGGTATGGACCACCTTCACCCCCGATCACCTAGAGCGGCACGGCACCCTGGAGCGCTACGCCGGCTTTAAGGCGCGGCTGCTGGAGCGGGCCCAGTGGCGGGTGGTCAACGGCGAGGATCCCTACCTCTTTCGCCGGCGGCGAGACTGGGAAAACACCTACTGGGTTTCCCTGCAAGATCCGCAAGCGGATGTCTTCCTGCGGGGGAGCACCCTTTACATCCAGGGGGAAGCGGTGGCGGAGCTGGAGGATTTTGCCGAGCGCTGCCCTGGTCCTCACAACTTGCAGAACTTGCTCTTGGCGGCAGCGGCTGCCCATCTGGCCGGGATCCCTAACACTGCCATTCAGGGAGCCATCCGCTCTTTTGCTGGCATGCCCCATCGCTTGGAGCGGGTAGCCCAAATCCAGGTGGGATCCACCCCCATCCGCTTTGTCAACGACAGCAAAGCCACCAACTACGAGGCCGGCTGGGTGGCCCTCAACGCCCTCTCCCCGCCCATCATCCTCATTGCCGGTGGAAGGGCCAAACAGGGGGACCCCTCGGCCTGGCTGCGGCTTATTCAGGCTAAGGTGGCCCGCGTGTTGCTCATTGGGGAGGCTGCTCCTGCCCTGGCCCAGGCTCTCCGGGCAATCCGCTATACTGACGTCGAGATCCTGCCAACTCTAGAGGTAGCGGTGGAAAGGGCCTTTGCAGCCGCTTGCTCCCTAGCGCAAGCCCTGGCGGATCCCGCTCGGCCCATTACCGTTTTGCTGTCGCCCGCTTGTGCCAGCTTTGACCAGTACCCCAGCTTCGAGCACCGTGGCCACCACTTCCGCGCCTGTTGCCAAGCCCTTGTGGGATCCCTGGAATGCTGAAGCGCGCTGGCTGCGCTGGCTGACGCTGGTTTGGCTGGCAGTGGGCTTGATGATGCTGTTTTCGGCCTCCTACCCGGTGGCGCAGCAGACTACTGGCGATGGCCTCTATTTCTTTAAGCGCCAGTTGCTCTGGGCAGGGCTGGGGCTGGCCTGCTTCGCACTTCTGGTGCGCATCCCTTTGCGGCGCTGGTTCCCCTGGGCCGGGATCCTCTGTCTGCTGGGCATTGGCTTAGTCTGGGCTACCCAGGTGCCGGGGCTGGGGGTTTCCCGCCTGGATGCCAGCCGCTGGCTGGATTTGAAGGTGATCCCGGTGGTCATCCAGCCTTCGGAATTGCTCAAGCCTCTGTTGGTGCTGCAGGGGGCCTGGGTGTTTGGCCGTTGGTTTTACTACCCCGCCTGGTTTCGCGGCGTCTGGGTTGGGCTCTTTGCTTTGGCGCTGCTAGGGATCCTCCTCCAGCCCAACTTGGGCACCACCGCCATCTGCGGCCTTACCCTCTGGGTCATGGCCTGGACTGCCGGGCTCCCCGTTTTTACCCTCTTGGCTACAGCAGGACTGGGGATCCTGGCGGCTGTGGTGAGCATTCTCAGCAAAGACTACCAGCGGCGGCGCATCCTTGCCTTTTTGGATCCCTGGGGGAATGCCCAAGGGGATGGCTACCAGTTGGTGCAAAGCCTTTTGGCTATTGGCTCAGGGGGCTGGTGGGGCAAAGGCTATGGCCTTTCTCTGCAAAAGCTGTTCTACTTGCCCATCCAGTACACGGATTTCATCTTTGCGGTGTATGCAGAAGAGTTTGGCCTGGTGGGATCCCTCTTCTTTCTAGGGCTATTGAGCGCCTACACCTGGGTAAGCTTGCGGGTCATGCGGCGCTGTCTCGACCTGCCCACGCGGCTGGTGGCCTGTGGCTGTTTGATGTTTTTGGTGGGGCAGGCACTGCTGAATATCGGCGTGGTCACTGGCTTGCTGCCAACTACAGGGGTGCCCTTGCCGCTGTTTAGCTACGGCGGCAGCTCAACTCTCTCTGGACTAATTATGGCGGGACTGCTGGTGCGGGCTGCCCGCGAGGTGGGCTGACCACTTTACTCGGCAGCCAGTAGATAGAGACTTTGGGGTTCAGAAGGGATCAACCGGTACGGATCCGCCTGGTTAAGCTCCCGACAGAGGCGAGCAAAAGACTGGAGACTTTCAAGGCGCTCCGTGAGCTCGCTGAGGGTGTCTAAGTATTCAGCTAAAGCCGCTTGAGAAAGGTACCAAGACTTGTCCAGCTCTTGGAAGTAGGTCATCTGAAACTCGACAGAAAGATTCTTTTCCCTAAGGAAGCGCTGCTCCGGTGTAAGCGCTCGATCAAATGGGGAAAGACGAGCAATGCGCTGGATGCGCTCGCTAGAGATGCGGCCGGCAAAGCCGGGAGCTTTGTACGTATAGGCCGTCCGGAGCTGAGGTCGATCCGCCGGCAAGAGAGCGGCACACCACCTTTCGCTTAGTTCCCGGAAACGAGGAACCTCGAAGTCCAGGGCATCGACGGCATCTTGCAGGTACCCATGCTTAAGCAGAAGCTGGGATTCCGCCGCTAGGGAAACTGCCCAACCCTTGAGGGCAATATCGCCAAGCAGTAGGCAGTGGGCCTGGCGCTCAACAGGGATCTGATGGGCTTGGTCGGAGAAAAAAATGCGGGCTTCCGCCAGCGCCTTAAGGGCATCGCGAGGAGAAGCCTCTGGGAATCGGTGCAAACTAACCAGCTCCGCCTGCAGCTTGGCAAGACTTTGGATGAAAAGGGCACGCTGCAAATTGGAGATAGCCAATAGGATTTCGGCTCTACTCTGAACGGCCAAAGCTTGCAAATAGGCCAGTTGGTCGGAAAGTGTATCTAGCTTTTGCTGAATGTCTTGGATCCCTTCCCTAACAATCTTCTCTAGGCGGGCAATAGAGTCTTGCAACTGATTCAGGCGGAAATGCATGTAGGTAAAGCCAATAGCGCTAACCCCCAGGTTTAAAACGCTAGCGCCAGCAGCTACCTGAGAAAGCCCCAAAATCTTGGTGGCAGTCTGCTGCAAAACCTCAAGCTTTCGATGAGTGGCTTGGTGACCAAGGGCATTAATCACGGATTCAGGAGATACCGGCGCATTCATCAGCAAGCTGGTCAGGCCAGGAGCTTCGGCCAAATGCTTGACGATGCGACCCGTGGCAGCTTCTCGAACAACGCCACCGTAGCGAACCAGGGATCCATCCAAAAGCCCACTGACAATCGAAGGAGAAGCAAAAAGGAGAGTTGGAATGAGCATGACTTACGCTCCCAAAGTTCCGGTTACACAAGGTAGAAACCCTTGTTGGCAAAGGAGTTTAAATGCAATGGGGGGGAGATCCAGACAATCTTTGCTTTACCGGCTAGAGCCAGAAACGCATCCCTTCGCTCAAGAGGACTCGCATCTTTGCGAAGTCCAGGAAGCTCCTCGTCAGTCTCGAGGGCCACTAGATAAAAAGCACTTTCATCATTGAGATTTTCAGCCGGAAACTTCTCGACTTCCTCTTTCAGAGCCTCAAACTCTTTCTGTGTGCCTCTCCAGATATACTTTGAGCTTTTATACAGAAGCTCACACGCATTCTTCTCTGTTATTTTTTGTCCGGGAGAAAGGTGAGAAAAGTATTCGCGAAACTGGCTAGCCCTCAAGGCTAGCACGACCCAACTTTCGCGTTCGGAAGGTTTGGGTTCGGGCAAATTTTCGGGCGAACTTGCTACAAGCAAAGGCGAACTTGCTACAAGCAAAAGTAATGCTACAACAACAGCCCCCCCTGGCCCCCAAACAGCACCACCGACGATAGCTACAATCAATACAGCAGCTAGCCTAAGAAGCTGTCTCTGCTCTTTGTCGTTCTCACTCATCACTTCCACTCCCTATGCGAGACAAGGTCTGAATATGGCTTTCAATTGCATTCTTCCTATTCTCCAGATCTTTGGCCATCGCTACCGCTTGGCTAAGGTTCTCATCAATCACCTTCCTTTGCCTCTCTAGCTCATCCATAGAAAGATCAAGCGCCTTTCTGACCAATTCTTGAGTAGCCTCTCTTAGTTTTTCTATGTAACCTACTATCCATTCTTGTAAGACTTTCCACAATCTTTGTTTCCCAGCATCTGCTCCGCTTGACCACTCCTCAGCCATCTTATCGAAGCTGGGTACAATTAGCTGTTGATAGAACTCCGTCCCAACTTTAGCTATCTTGTACTTCTTGCCTCCAAAGCAAGAACTAGGCTCCTCGACTATTGTAGTTTTGTCCTTCTTTGTAGTCTCTATCTTTGCTCTTTTATTAAAGAGAAAGACATCTTGCGTAAGGCGCAAGGGCTCGCCTCTCAGCTTAACGCCAGTTTGAATCAATTCCTGGATCCCTAGCTTATCTTCCTCGGAGACTGTGAGGATTTCTTCAACGGCTCCAATAAGGTTTGCAATAAGCTGAGAGATCAATGAGTTCGCAAATCTCTCAAAAGTTTGAGCCTTCGCCTGTAACAGAAACTCGGCCCTATGTTCGAGAGCGTCCCTAACCGATTGGTAGAGAGCTAAAACAGCGCGCTCAGCTCTTTCTATCTTCTCATGAGGCTTTTTGGTTTTCTCCTCAACAGGTACTCTCAGAATCAGGCTGTCTCCCTGACACTCACAATCCCTCAACGTTCTGAGTGTCACGTCGCAAGATCTAGCAACGAGGTTGGCAATGTGAGCAGGGATCACTTCTTTCAGAGAATCTTCTAGCGGATAAACACCAATTTCTTGCTTGAGTGCATCTCGAACTGGAGCAATGATTTTATTAATCAAATCTTTAACTTGCTCGTCCACAAAGTCAATAAAATCGGGAAACCCCTGCCAGCCCTTCTTTCTGGCTTCCTCCTCAATCTTTGATAGGGACTCAGGAGTGCCACTAGCACTGGCAACTTGGTTGAGTAAGTCTGTAATGTCAGCGATAAACGATTGGGCAACTTGATTGATTGCTTCCTTGCATTGCTCTTGTCTCTCTTGAATATATTTTCTTTGCCTATCTACTTCCTCTAGCGTCTGAATTCGTCTTGTATTGATTATGACATCTAGGGCACTGCTAATCTCTCTAGCTGAGTTGATCACTTGTAGCACTGCCGGGAGAATAACAACTCTTGCAGTGTCTGCTTGAATCCTTTCTCGCAATGCCCTCCATAGCAAGTTGCCGCCGCTCCACTCTCGGATGTAGCCAAGCAAGAGCCTAGTGTCATTGTCAGATATTGCCTGCCCTTCCTCGACTTTGTTTTCAAGGTCTGCTATCCAAGACTTCAGCTCCCTATCACCTCTTGTAGAAGCCCTGATGAGATTAGCACAGTCTTCAAAAAGAGCGCTGAGCATCCATTGTCTAGTACTGGGATCCACATCCGATCCTTCGGAAGAGTTGGCTCCCCAGGCACATTGGGCATAGAAGAGCGCCTTAGCAGAGAGCGGAATGATAAAAGGCAGCTCTGGAAGATCCAGAATCTCCTTAATTTCCTCTCTCAGCTCCTCGACCTTTTGCTCTAGAGGGTTGTCGGTTTGATTTCGCATGTCAACCCTATTGAGCAAGAAAATCATCAAGCTGGTTTGACCTCGGAGAAACTCCACAACATCCTTTAGCTCTCTCAAGAGGGCTTCTCGTCTTTGCCAATCTGTCTGAGAGTAATCCAGTGCAACGAGGCTGAAGCACTTGCTGACATGCTCTTGGATGATCCTGAGGCTTGTTCTATCTTGGATTGAGTTCAGGCCAGGCAAGTCATAAATCTCAACCTGTAAGCCCTCAGGCAGGTTTAACAGAGAAGAAGCCCTGACAGGAAGGAGCGGACACTCAACGTCTATCTGAGGGATGACTACCTCGGCTTCATCCTCCTTCTTCCTCTTTTTTCGCCGCTCTTGGTGGTAAGCCTCCATTGTCAGCTTGAGCCTGCTGTAGATCTCTTCGTCCCTCAGGTCTTCCCAGGTGCCGCACTCCCAGGTGGCTCCTTTTGTATTGTGGATAACTAGCTTGCTCCGCTCGCCGTGCCTAATCCGTAGGATTCCGGCACTCATCTCCTGGGCCTCGATAGGCGCGATTTTCCGACCAATGAGAGCGTTGACAATGGTGGACTTGCCTGAAGAGGTGGTGCCAATGGTGGCAATCCGGAAGGAGGGCTTCCGCAGGCGGGCATCGGCCTCTTCGTAGACAACCCGAAAGGCTTCCAGCTTCTCCAGCAGCACGGAGTTGCTGACTACGTCGTGGTATTCGTTAACGATCCCAGCAATGAGGTTGCCCAGGGCAAATAGGGAGTCTTTCGCGGTTTGCAAGGCTACCGAGGGATCCGGAGAGTCAAGGCTGTAACGCGCTCCATCAAAGAGGGTTGAAGATGACATGTCGGCAGTTCTCAAGCCGCTTCGCTGGCATTATATCCATCTTGCTGATACCGTCGTTCGTTTCCTTCGCATTGTTTTCAGCGTTCTTCTTGCCAGCAATACTCATTCAGTAGCATAAAAAACAGTTCTAAAAGGCACAGAGCTGCCGGCACTTCTGGGATCAGCGAGAGCTAGTTTGGCAGATGGAGCCGCAAGCCCCTACCCTCTCGGCCAGAGCCAGCGAGCAGTTGAGAGGATTGCCAAGCCGCTTAAGATGAGACTGCTGAGTCCGAACTTCTTCTCCTGCCAATGATGGATGGGTCTTTGCAATCTTTCTTTGCCTCTGCCGCGCAGGTGGGATTGGGGGTGGCAGGCCTGCTGGCTTTGCTTACCCTGCTGGCCTGGCTCCGCAACTGGCCGTGGAAGTTTTCGCTGGTGGGCTACACGGCCTTCACCCTGGTTTTGACGGCGGGCTGTTTTGCCCTCAGTTTGGGGCCAATCTTTCGCTCCCGCATTCCCGGCGCTGCTCCCTACACCACGGTCTATGACCAAGGGGCAGAGCGAGCGGTCATTGCCGTCAGCCCGGACATTACCCCAGAGCAACTGATCCTCACGCTGAAGCAGGCGGCCAGCGATTTGGCGTCCTCCGGTCGCTTCTCCACCGGCTCGCCGGTGTTTACCCTGCAGGCCCGCACCGTCATCCATCCGGAGCCGGGCGTCTCCGAGCCCTTACTTTTGGGCACGCTGCAACAGCCGCTGGGGAAACAACAGCAGCAGCAGCAGATCCGGCTGGAGGAAGAGGCCTTTGCCCGGCTACAAAAGCTGGCCCAGGTTCAGGCTGCGGCTTCCCCCGCTGAGGGTGGGTCGGAAGAGCCTCCCTTTGGCCAGTCTTGAGCCCTGAGCCAGCGACGCAGATCCCGTCCTACCTGTTCAGGGATCTCCCAGGGGAAAAGATGAGCGACCCCGGGATAGACAATGCAGGTGCACTGGGGTAGAAGGCGGGCGGTGGCCAGGCTGCTAGCGGCAGTGATGTGGCGATCCCGCTCGCCGGCTAGGAGCAACACGGGTAGGCGCAGGTGCTGCAGCTCCCCTTCGCGGTTGTAGCCCTGTTGCAAGGCGGCGCGTAAAGCTTGGCGGGCTTGGGGAGAGGTGTGCAGATAGGCGGGCAAAGCTGCCTGGGCCAAGTAGCGATAGGCGGTTGGGGTGTGTTGCTGGATGAGGTAGCGGTAGAGAGAGCGGCGGCCAAAGGTGTTGATGTTCCAACTCCAGCCGGGCCAAAGCCAGTTGAGCAGCGAAGCAATGCCGGTGTTGAGCTGATCCCCAACGGTGATGGGGGGATGGTTGCTACGAGGACAGGCGGCGCTGGCTACCAAAACCAAGCCCTTGACCCGCTGCGGCAGGCGCAAGGCCAACTCCAGGGCCAGGATCCCGCCCAGAGACCAACCCAACACCAGACACTCCCGCCAGCCCAGGCGATCCAGCAGCTCCTGCAAGTCCTCCAGGTGAGCTGCCATCTCAAAGGGATCCCGTACCTGCGAACGCCCGTAGCCGCGCAGATCCGGCGCCACACAGGGGTGCATCCCCGCCACCGCCTCAGCAAAAACTTCCATGCAGTCAGCATTGCCCGGATGGCCGTGGAGCAATAGGATGGGCAGGGAAGGGATCCCTTCTCCCCACGCACGGTAGTAGAGCTGTAGACCCATAGCTTAAGCAGTGGCCGCCCTTTTCGGCACAGGCTGCAGCTTCACCTCGTTAGGAATGCAAATTAGATTGGGCTCCAGGATCTGCACAAACCCTTTCGAGCGCAGGGATCCCAGCAGGCGAGTGACCGTTACGCGCGTAGCCCCAATGGCATCCCCAATTTGGGCGTGGGTCAGCGTCCAGGGAAGGTACATCCCCTGTTCACAGGGCTGCCCGTACTCTTCAATCAACAGCGTTAGGAAGCCCTTGAGGCGGTCAATGGCCCGCCGTTGGCCCAAGTTGCCTAACCAAAGCAACTTGCGTTGTAGTTGCTGGCGGAAGCTTTCTTGAACTTTCTGGTGCAAATGGGGCCACTGCTCCAGATCCTGCCAGTAAAACCACATCACCGTGGTGTGCTCGACGTGGGTACAGGCTTTCAACTCAAAGCGCTCCGGATTGCTCACCTCAAAGGGCATGCCGGCAGTGATAAACCCGACAAAAACCTCCCGCCGCTCTGGCGTTTGGCTGACCAGGCGCACCACGCCTTCTTGGGTGATGTAGACCAAGCCCGGACGGGTGGGGATGCGCACGTCCTTGGGAAAAGTGCGACAGCGGTAGTGCTCCTCCGCCCACTGACACAGCTCCGGCCATTCTGGAGCCTCTGCTGCTGACGCGATGGAAACCAGGGACATGGGATAAACTTCCTGTGAGCGACTGGGTGAACCTTACCGCCTCTTCCGCTTCATCAAGCCACAAAGAGGGGTTGAAACGCTAACGGGAGGATAAACCAGAAGGAAGGAAGCTTCAGTAGTAGCTTTACCTTAGTTTCATAATGACACTTAAGATTTACAGAGCAACACCGTGGTTCTACGGATGTCCTCTATAGACCTATGTCCAATGGTAACATGCGGAAGCCGCACTCTTCTTCTCCTGGCTCCTGGCCGGCTGGGGGCTTGGCAGTAGATAGCAGGATCTTGGAGGCGGTGAGGAGGGGCACCGATGAAGATTCTCGTGAGCAACGATGACGGCATTCAGGCGGCGGGGGTGCGGTGTTTGGTGGCAGCGCTGGCTCAGATGGGCCGGCACCAGGTGACCGTAGTCTGTCCGGATCGGGAGCGCTCGGCCACTGGCCATGCCCTAACCTTGCACAAGCCTCTAAGGCTGGATCCGGTGCGGGAGGGGTTCCCCCCTGAGGTGCAAGCCTGGGCCTGTTCGGGCACGCCTTCGGACTGTGTCAAGCTGGGTCTGGACGGGCTACTGGATCATCCTCCCGATTGGGTGATTTCCGGCATCAATCAGGGAGCCAATTTGGGCACCGATGTACTCTACTCCGGCACCGTCTCAGCGGCCATGGAAGGGTTGTTGGAAGGGATCCCCAGCCTAGCCGTGAGCCTGGCCAGCTTTACCCACCAGGATTTTCAGCCGGCGGCCCAGGTGGTGCTGATGCTGCTGGAGAAGCTGAGCCTGAAGCCTTTAGAGAAGCCGATGCTGTTGAACGTCAACGTGCCCCCGCTAGAGCTGGCTGAAATACGCGGCATGGTCTTGGCCCGCCTGGCCTGGCGCAAGTACACGGATCTCTACGAGAAACGAGTAGATCCCCGTGGCAAGGCCTACTACTGGCTGGCAGGAGAGGTGGTGGAAGAGGAGGTGGATCCCTGCTCCGATGTGCGGGCGGTTGCCGAAGGCTATGTGTCGATTACGCCCCTGCAGCCGGATTTAACGGCCTACGCCGCTTTCGAGAGCTTGCAGCGCTGGGGCCTCTCAGCCTTTGGCTTTTGAAGGTTTTGGCAAGGATAGGGAGTCCCGGCTGGCTTGCTCCAACCTGGTAGGGCTAGGGAGAAGAGGTCGCCAAGGCCAGCAGCCGCTCTGCAACAGCTTGGGAAACGGGCATCACCGATAGGCGCGTACCTCGCCGCACCACCTCCAACTCTGCAGGGGTAAAAGTGGCCCGCAACTCGGCCAAAGGGATCAAGCGCTCAAAGGCGGCGACGAATTCCACCCGCACCGTGTGCCAGCGGGGCGCTGCAGGAGTTGACTTGGGATCGTAGTAGGGGCTGGTGGGATCAAACTGGCTGGGATCCACCACCTGGGTTTCTCGGATCTCCATCAAACCAACAATACCGGGGGGGCTAGCGTTGGAGTGGTAGAAAAAGGCGCGATCCCCCACCTGCATGGCTTTTAGGTAGTTGCGGGCTTGGTAGTTGCGCACGCCGTCCCAAAGGGTTTGGCCCTCCCGCTGCAGATCCCAGATGCTGTAGACGCGGGGCTCCGATTTCATCAGCCAGTAGTTCATGGAACGCTAGGCGCCGGCAGTAGGCAAGCGACGGGCAACAAACTCGACAAAGTTTTGCAATATCTTCAAGCCTACAGGGCCGGACTTTTCGGGGTGAAATTGGGTGGCAAACAGGGCGCCGCGGGCAATGGCGGCCACACAGGTTTGGCTGCCGTGTTGGGTAGTGGCGACCACCCAGCTGGGATCCTCGGGCACGGCATGATAGGAGTGGACAAAGTAAACCCAGCTTTGGTCAGGGATCCCTGCCCAAAGAGGAGACAGGGGCTGGGTGAGGTGCAACTGGTTCCAGCCCATGTGGGGGATGCGCAGGCCTGGCTCCGGTTGAAAGCGTCGCACTTGTCCGGGTACAAGGCCCAGCCCTGGCTCCACCCCCTCTTCGCTCCCCTCAAACAAAACCTGCAGCCCAAGGCAGATGCCCAGAAAGGGCTGCTGCCGCTCGATTGCTTCTTGGATAGCCTCCACAAAGCCCCGCGCCCGCAACTGCTGCATGGCTGGGTCAAAGGCCCCATCTCCCGGCAGAACGAGGCCATCAAAAGCCGCCAGCCCAGCCGGCTCTGTGACCAGCTGCACTTCGGCTCCAGCCCGCTCTAGCCCTTTGCAAGCCGAATGCAGGTTGCCGGCCTCGTAGTCAATCACTGCCAGGCGCACAGCGTTCATGGGATCCCTTACAAGCCTACCAGTATAGTGGTTTTAGCAAGGTAGGGAGCTATGGTGGTTGCAGCCTCTGCAGAAGACTTTGCCCTCTCCACTCAGCTTGGCTGGCCAGAGGCCGCCTATCTGCACATCCCCTTCTGCCAGCAGCGCTGCCACTACTGCGATTTTGCCACCGGCCTAGGCACGCGCGAGCTAATAGAAACCTATGTGCAGGTGCTCTGCCAAGAGATTGGGGGGGCCTACCGCTACCGCCATTTGGCTGGGGATCCCCAACCCTTGACCAGCATTTTCTTTGGCGGCGGCACCCCTTCCCTGCTGACGGTGGAGCAATTGGGCCGGATCTTGGCTCAACTCAGGGAGAGGATCCCCTTACATCCTGACTGCGAGATTTCGCTCGAGGCCAACCCCGGCACCCTGACGCGGGAGCAGTTGGCGGGCTACCGGGATCTGGGGGTTAACCGCATTAGCCTGGGGGTACAGGCCTTTCAAGCGGAGCTGCTGGCCGCCTGCGGTCGCCTGCATGGAGTGGAAGAAGTTTACGAAGCTGTGGCCGACTTGCAGGCAGTGGGCTTTGCGAATTTCAACCTGGACTTGATCTTTGGACTGCCCTACCAGACGTTGGCGCACTGGCAGCAATCGCTGCAGGCTGTTCTTGAGATCAACCCTACCCATGTCTCCATCTATGATTTAACCATTGAGCCGGGAACCCGCTTTGGCCGGATGTACCGACCGGGGGATGCCCCTTTGCCCCCTGAGGAAATCACAGTTGCAATGTACTTGATGGCGCGGGAGCTGCTCACCCAAGCCGGCTACATCCACTACGAGATCTCCAATTTTGCCCGCCCTGGGTATGCCTGTCGCCACAACCGGGTGTACTGGGAAAATCGCCCTTACTTTGGCTTTGGCATGGGATCGGTCGGCTACGAAGGGGGGCGGCGTATTCAACAGCCGAAAACTCTCCATAAGTATTTTGAACAGGTCAAAGCCCAAGTTCACCCTCTCCCGCCACCAGCCTCTGCAGAAGAAATCTGGATGGATACGGTGATGTTGGGGCTGCGTTTGCAGGAAGGGCTGGATTTGGCAACTTTACGGCAGCGCTTTGGCCCTGCGAGGGTGGAGCAGGCTTTGCGGCGTCTAGATCCCTATTTTGAAAAAGGTTGGGCCAGTTGCGAAGGAGGGCGACTGCGACTGATCCCGCCCGAGGGCTGGCTGTTTTCCAACGAAGTCATTGCAGAGCTTTTTCC
>NZ_JANSIV010000042.1:37327-57388 GCF_047502705.1 Synechococcus sp. H70.1 | reverse complement strand
GAACAACTGGGTATGCATCCGCTCCCTTTCTTACTGACCGGGGGGATGTTGTTGCAAAGCCTGCTTTAGGTAGCGCCCCGTGTGGGATCCGGGCTGCTCGGCCACTTCCTCAGGGGTGCCGACGGCAACAATCTGGCCGCCCTGGTCGCCCCCTTCCGGCCCCAGGTCAATGATCCAGTCGGCACAGCGGAGGATGTCCAGGTTGTGCTCGATCACCAGTACGGTGTTGCCCGCATCCACCAACCGCTGCAGAACATTCAAGAGCTTGTGAACGTCGTAGAAGGACAGGCCGGTGGAGGGTTCATCGAGCAGGTAGAGGGTTTTGCCGGTGGAGCGGCGGGCCAGTTCTGCCGCCAGCTTCACCCGCTGCGCTTCCCCCCCGGAAAGCGTCGGAGCGGGCTGCCCCAGCTTGATGTAATCAAGGCCCACATCGGCCAAGGTCTGTAGAATCTTGGCGGCAGGGGGTAGGGCGGCAAAAAACTCCAGCGCCTCCCCCACCGTCATGTCTAGGACTTCGGCGATGTTTTTGCCCTTGTACCTGACCTGGAGGGTCTCGCGGCTGTAGCGGCTGCCCCCACACACTTCGCAGGTAACATACACATCCGGCAGGAAGTTCATTTCAATCACGTTCACCCCCTGCCCTTTGCAGGCTTCACAGCGCCCCCCCTTGACGTTGAAGGAAAAGTGGCCAGAGTGATAGCCCCTGGCCTTGGCCTCTAGAGTCTGGGCAAAGGCCTGGCGGATGGGATCAAAGAGGCCCGTGTAGGTGGCGGGGTTGGAGCGGGGGGTGCGGCCAATGGGGGATTGGTCGATGACAATGACCTTGTCGATGTGTTCGATGCCGTGTAGCTCCCCCATTTCCGTTGGCTTAGGCACCTTCTGGCCGAGGTAGTGTTGCAGGGCAGGGTAGAGCAACTCGTTGACCAGGGTGGACTTGCCGGAGCCGGAGACGCCGGTGACGCAGACCAGCTTGCCCAGGGGGATCTCCACATCGATGTGCTTGAGGTTGTTTTTGTGGGCATCGGTGAGCTTGAGGGAGACGGCTTTGCCAGGTCGCCGCTGAGCTGGGGTTGGGATCCGCCGCCGCCCCGCCAGATAGGCGCCGGTGAGGGAGCGCTCGCAGGCTAGGATGTCGGCTAGAGATCCTTGGGCCACCACTTCTCCGCCGTGGATGCCAGCGCCAGGGCCAATGTCCACGATGTGGTCGGCGGCGCGAATGGTCTCTTCATCGTGTTCCACCACAATTAAGGTGTTGCCCAGATCCCGTAGGCGGAATAGGGTTTGCAAGAGGCGTTGGTTATCCCGCTGGTGCAGGCCAATGGAGGGTTCGTCCAGCACGTAGAGCACCCCCGTTAGGCCGGAGCCAATCTGGCTGGCCAGCCGGATCCGCTGCGCCTCGCCCCCCGAAAGGGTCATGGCCGGTCGGGCCAGGGTGAGGTAGTCAAGGCCCACGTCAATTAAAAACTGCAGGCGGGTTTTGATCTCCCGCAGCACTAGCTCGGCAATCTGCGCTTGGCGGGGGGTAAGCTGGAGCTGCTCCAGGCGCTGCAGGCAGTCGCGGATGGAGATCTCGGTGAGATCCGTGATGCGGTAGCCACCGACGCGCACGGCCAGGGCCTCTGGCCGCAGCCGGGATCCGCCACAGGCAGCGCAGGGGCGGTAGGTGAGGTAGGTCTCCAGCTTTTGCCGGTAGGTTTCGGAGGTGGTTTCTTGGTAGTGCCGCTGCAACTGCGGGATCACCCCTTCGAAGCGGCGGTAGTAGCCCCGGCTCCCCTGGGGGGATTCCGCCTCAACGTAGATCTCCTGGTCGCTGCCGTAGAGGAGGAGCTGCTGCTGCTCGGGGGTAAGGTCGCACCAGCGGCTGCTGAGCTCAAAGCCAAAGGCCTTAGCAGCCCCCGCCAGCAGCGCCAGATAGTAGGGGTTCTCCCGCTCCGCCCAGGGGGCAATGGCCGCATAAAGGGGGAGCTTGGGATCCGGCACGATCCGGTCGGGGTCGAAGATGGGTTCAAAGCCCAGGCCGTGACAGACGGGACAGGCGCCGATGGGGGAGTTAAAGGAAAATAGCCGCGGCGACAGCTCGCCCAGCACGGAGCCGTGTTCGGGGCAGGCAAATTGTTCCGAAAAGATCAGCTCCGTTGGCTTGCCGTTGAGGTACTGCCCCGCCACCTCGGCTACTTTTTGCAGCAGGTGTTCCCGTTCGTCTTCACGGGGCAAGAGCTCCACCACCGCCAGTCCCCCCGACTGGCGCAGACAGGTGGTCAGGGAATCGGCCAGCCGCTCTGCGATCTCCGGGCCCTTAACCAGCCGATCCACCACCACCTCAATGGTGTGGGCCTTGTTTTTGGCCAACTCAATTTCCTCGCTGAGATCCCGCACCTGGCCGTCGATGCGCACCCGCACAAACCCCTGCTGGCGCAGGCTTTGCAAGAGCGCTGCGTGGGTGCCCTTTTTTCCCCTCACCACGGGCGCAAGCAACTGAAAGCGCGTCCGCTCCGGCAGGGCCAGGATCTGGTCCACCATTTGATCCAGCGTCTGGGGGGCAATCACCCGGTCGCAATGGGGGCAGTGGGGGATCCCGGCCCGCCCATACAGCAGCCGCAGGTAGTCGTAGATTTCGGTTACGGTGCCAACCGTGGAGCGGGGGTTGTGGCTGGTGGACTTTTGGTCGATGGCAATGGCCGGGCTCAAGCCCTCGATGCGGTCTACATCCGGTTTGTCCAGTTGCCCCAGAAATTGCCGCGCATAGGCGCTAAGGGACTCCACGTAGCGCCGCTGCCCCTCGGCAAAGATGGTGTCGAAGGCCAGAGAAGATTTTCCAGAGCCGGAGACGCCGGTAAACACCACCAGGCGATTGCGCGGGATCCGCAGCTCGAGGTTTTTGAGGTTGTGCTGCCGTGCCCCCACCACATGGATTTCGTTTTGGCCGGACATCTCATCCCCTCTGTGTGCAGCGTGGGTGGAGACTCTGCCCAAAATTGGCGAGTCGAAAAACGACAAAAGTTAAGGAACATTAACGATTCTAGTGCTGCAGCAGAAGTCTGTCTTCTCCCCATCGCAAGGGGTGGCGGCAATAGGGGGCAGGAGAAGAGGAAAGACTTGGCTATCTTGGAAGGGCCACTTGAGGGATCCCGAAGCAACCTAGCCCATGAGCTGGCCACTGCTTGCCGTCCAAAAGCTCTTCATCTACCTGCTGGTGGGGATCGCCTTTACGGCCCTCTGCCTTGGGGATCAGGCCCTGTCGCCGGCGGTTATCGCCCTCTGCTTGGCGGCGGGGGCTGCCAGTTGGTTTTGGGAGCCGCCCCGCATTAGCTTTGCCCGCTATGCGCCCCTGTGGATGCCCCTGACGGTGAGCGTGCTGGTCGGCTTGGCGGCCCTGGTGCTTGCGGGCGTGCTGCCGCTTTCGGATGGGGCCATAGGCCTGGTGCTCTACCTTACGGGGGCCAAGTTGTTTCAGCGGGAGCGGGCAGCCGACCACATTCAGTTGGCGGTGTTGTCTTTGCTTCTGATGGCCATTGCCACCCTCTTTAACGAGGACGTCAGCTTTGGGTTTTTATTCCTGCTGTATGTGGGGGTGGGGCTGGTTAACCTCACCCTCTATCACCTGCGCCTGCAGGCGGAGCAGCACCCCCAGGCGGCTAGCCAAGTCCGCGGGATCGACCTCAACTTTCTGGGGTTGCTTGGATCCCTGGCTTTGCTGGCAACCCTTCTCTCGGTGGTTTTGTTTTTCCTCTTTCCGCGCCTTAGCTTGGGGCTCCTAGGCCGGCAGACCCGCTCGCCGGTGATGACCACCGGCTTTGCCGAGGAAGTCAGCCTGGGGGAGTTCGGCACCCTCAAGACCGACAGCACTGTTGTCATGCGGGTGGAGTTCCCGGCGGGGGTGCCGCCCCAGGTGGAGTCCCTCTACTGGCGGGGGATCAGCTTTGATCGCTACGACGGGCGGGCTTGGTCGCGGACGCTGGACCACGCGATCCCGATTTTCCCCACTGCAGCAGGGGTTTTTGATCTCTCGGCTTCCCCCTTGATCCCCACCGCTAGCGACCTCCAGTTCTTCCCCCTAGAGCAGCTTATCTACCTAGAGCCGCTGGCCACCAACACCGTCTTTGGGGTGGCGCCGCTGCTGGAGGTGGAGTGGTTGGATCGGGGTGGAGTGATGACCCCTCAGCAGGCATGGCAACGGCAAACTCGCCGCCTCCTCCTGCACGAGAGCGGGGATGTCAGCCATTCTCTGCCCCCCCGGCTGCCCTATCTCTACCGCGCCGTGAGCTGGATCCCCCGCGATCTGGAGCCCCGCCTGCGCCAGCTTAGCCAGGAGGAGCTGCTGAGTGCTCTTGACCCCATCCAGCGGGCAGCCTACCTGCAGTTGCCGGCAGATCTAGATCCGCGCATTCCCGCCTTGGCAGAGGAGATCACGGCTGGGATCCCCGACGTCTTTGGCAAGGTAGCGGCTCTGCAGAACTACCTGCTGGAGAACTACGCCTACACCACAGATCTGCCGGATCCCGGGGCCGAGCCGCCTTTGGAGGCCTTTTTGTTTACCCACCGCCGCGGCCACTGCGAATACTTTGCCACCGCCCTGACGGTGCTGGCCCGCAGCCTTGGCATCCCGGCCCGCGTGGTCAATGGTTTTTTGGGTGGGCGCTGGGTGGCGCAGGAGAAGTACCTGGCGGTGCGCAACGCCGATGCCCATTCTTGGACGGAGATCCCCTTTGGCCCCTATGGATGGATCCGCTTCGACGCCACGCCGCCAGAGGCCAATGTTAGCCAGCGGCAAAGCTGGTGGGATCCCTTGCAAGATTTTTACGACAGCCTGCGCTTCCGTTGGTTTAAGTACGTCATCCAGTACGACCTATCCACCCAGCGGCAGATCTGGCGGCAGATTCAGGAGCTGGCCAGCCGCGTGACCGCTCCCCAAAAGCAGGAGGATGTCGTTGCCGCCCTCCGCCGCAGCTTGGTGGGCTGGGGGCAAAGGCTGCAGCAAAACAGCCTGCCGCTGCTGGGGGTGATTTTGATCACCGGCTTCACGGCCTACTGGGGCCGCCGCCGCCGCTACCAAGCTTTGCACTGGCGGGATGGGGGATGGGTCCTCTTGGCCACGCTTGGCAATGGGGTGGTGATGGGATCCCTGTGGCAGCCGCCCCCAGAATGGCCCACCTGGATGATCGGGATCCTGCTGCCAAGTCTGGCCTTTGCTGGCATGCGCTGGATCCCGACGGCCCTGCCCAAGTCCCAGCAGCGCCGCCAGGCCATCTCAAGGCTTTACCTCCAACTGCGGGAGCTGGCGACGGCAGTGGGGATCCCAGCCCATCTAGGTCCTGAAGCCTGCCTAGAACACTTGCGCCAGTCCAACTTGCCCCAGGCCGAGCTGGCCATCCAGTTCCTGCAGCGCTACCTGGAGGTGCGCTTTGGCGGGATCCCGCTGGCAGCCGGGGAACTGCAGCGTTGGCAACAAGGCCTCAGACAGCTTAGGCAGGCCTGGCAGACCCAAAATCCCACCCCTGCCCCCAAAGAGCCCCTTGACCCGAAGCCGGCTAGGCCCTGGAGCTCTGCAAGCAGCCTTGACGTTATGAGGTGGTTAAGAGATAGTTAACTCTAGGTATAGACATAAGCGGCAGGCCATTGTTGCAGGTGGGCTCTGCCGCGGGTTTTGCCTGTGACCTTGCTAAGGGATCCAAGGCTGTGTTACTTTCCTTGACGTTCAGCCTTGAACGAGCAAGGGCAGGTTTACTATGCGTAACTATTCTCTGAGGGCAGCTTTGGCCGCAACGCTGTGCCTGCTGTCCTCTTCCCTTTTTTCTAGCCTGGCTCAGGCGGCGCCGAAGCCGACCGGCAACGGGGCGATCTTTTTCCACCCCGATGGCACTTCGGCCTCCCACTGGGACATTGCCCGCATTCTCTACTATGGCCCGGATGGCTTCTTGAACTGGGATCGCCTGCCGGTTATTACCACCTACCGGGGGCATCATCTCGACCAACTGGGTGGAACCTCCAACGGCGGGGCGGTGACCCATGCTACGGGAACCCGGGTCCACGCTAAGACCTTCGGGCTGGATCCCGAGGGCAAGGAGTATCCTTCCGCCAACGGCACCCTGAACACGATCATGGAAGAAGCTGTGGCGGCAGGCCTGGGCACGGCCCTGGTGCAGTCGGGATCCATCATCGAGCCGGGGACGGCTGCTTTTGTGGCCGAAGCTCCCAAGCGCAGCGACTACGAGGAGATTGCCCTGGAAGTGGTGGAGTCGGGGGTAGACATCATCCTGGGGGCCGGTGAGGAGTGGCTGCTGCCGGAAGGCGTCCAGGGGCGCTTTGGCCAAGGGAAGCGCAAGGACGGCCGCAACCTCATCGAGGAAGCCAAGAAAAAAGGGTATGCCGTCGTCTATACCCGCGACGAGCTGCTGAAGCTGCCAGCGGATGCCGCCAAGGTTTTGGGGGTGTTCAACGTAGAGGACACCTTCTACGACAAACCTGAAGAAGAGCTGCGCAAAGAAAACTTGCCCAACTACATCGCCAGTGCGCCCACCATTGCCGAGATGACGCAGTTTGCCCTAGAGCGGATTTCCCGCAATCCTAAGGGCTTCTTTGCCGTCATTGAGGAAGAGGGCACCGACAACATGTGCAACAACCTCAATGCTTCCGGCTGCCTGGAGGCCATGAAGCGGGCTGACGATGCCATTGGGGTAATCCTTAACTTCATCGAGAAGAATCCCAAGACCTTCATGATCACCACCAGCGACAGCAACGCCGGCGGGATGCAGTTGGTGGATGTGGAGTCTGCTGATAAGCCGCTACCCCCCACCGACCCCGAAGGAAGCGGCGCTCCCCTCGACGGCGTGGACGGCACCGGCACAAAGCCCTTCCTTTCCGCTCCGGACAAAAATGGCAAGCGTTTTCCCTTTGGCATCTCCTGGGCTAGCAAGGATGATGTGGGCAGTGGAGTTATTGCCCGCGCGGCGGGTCTGAACGCTCGCGAGCTGGTGCCCACCACCGGGATCCTGAACACCGACATTTACCGCATCCTCTACACAGTTCTCTTCGGGGAGCGCATCCCCAGCGAGCTCAAGCCCTAGTCTCCGGCAAGCCGGCATGGGCTTGGAGCGTCTAGAGACGGAGGGGATCCAGGCGATCCCCTTTTTGTTGCCGCTGCACCGCCTGGTAGCGCCGTTTGAACTCCTGCTGCTGCACCTTGTGATCCACGATGGGATCCGGGTAGCCACAGCGCCGCCGCTCCTGTAGGGCCCAGGATCCCTTGGGATCCTCCCCCACCCACAGTAAAGCCGGGGTATCTAGCCCCGCCAGCTCCGGCAGGTAGCGACGGATGTACTCCCCCTCCGGGTCGTAGCGGGCCGCCTGGGTGGCCGGGTTGAAGATGCGCAGTGGCCTGGGATCCGTACCCACACCGGCGCTCCACTGCCAGCCGCCGTTGTTGGCGGCCAGATCCCCGTCCACCAGCTTCTGCATAAAGTAGCGCTCTCCCCAGCGCCAGTCGATGAGCAGATCTTTGGTTAGAAAGCTGGCCACGATCATGCGGCAGCGGTTGTGCATCCAGCCGGTCTCGTTGAGCTGGCGCATGGCCGCATCTACGATGGGGTAGCCCGTCTCTCCGGCGCACCAGGCCTGAAACCAGTCCTGCCGGTTGTCCCACTCCAGCGCATCAAAAGCTCGCCGGTAGGCGCCGCTCTCCACGTGGGGCCAGTGGGCTAAGACATGCTTGTAAAACTCGCGCCAGCATAGCTCCTGCCGCCACGTGCGCAAGCTGCTCTCGGCCTCTTCACTGCGCACCTCTGCTTCCACCTCCCGCGTGGCCTGCCACACCTGGCGAATGCCGATGGTTCCCCAGCACAGGTGGGGGCTGAGGAGAGAGGTGCCCTGTTCAGCCGGAAAATTGCGGGCCCGCTCGTAGTCCAAAATGCGCAGGCCCTGACAAAACTCCTCCAGCAGCGCTTGGGCTGCCCTCTCGCCTGAGGTCGGGATCCGCTGGTTGCAGACAAAGCCCAGATCCGCCAAGGTGGGCAGCGGTTGGGCTTCGAGGTTTGGCAGCGGCTGGAGCTCCTTGGGAATGGGGAAGGGATCCGGCTTGGGCAAGCTGGACCAGCGGCGCCAGAAAGGGGTAAAAACCGAGTAGGGCTCCCCCGCCTGGGTCAATACTTCCCCCGGCCCGTGCAGCAGCATATCTTGGTAAGAAAAAGACGGGATCCCGGCTGCCGTCAAGCTAGCCCGCACCCGACTCTCCTGCTGCCGGGCCAAGGGATCCAGATCCTCGTTCCAAAACACGGCCTGCGCCCCCAGCTCGGTGGCCAACTGCCGCAGCTCCACTGCCGGATCCCCCCGCCGCCAGAGGAGCGGGATCCCCATCTGGGCGTAGCGTTCCTGCAGCTCCTGTAACGCCTGGAGGAGAAACGCCACCCTGGCCGGGGCCATATCCGCCCGCTGCAAAACCTGCGGGTCGAAAACGAAAACCGGCACCACCTGGGAGCTGCGCTGCGCCGCCGCGTGGAGGGCTGTGTTGTCCGCCAGCCGCAGATCGCGGCGATGCCAAATCAAAACCGGGGAAGTCATAGGCTACTGAGGGACGGGATCCCATCTTGGCCGGTTCCCACCACCCCTTTCAACTCATTCCTCCCTCCTGGACAGCCAGCAGCTAGGCTGTGAAGAACCTTAAAGGGCTCTGTCAAAGCTCTGGACGGTCGAGCAGCCGGCTGGGACAATAGCGGCAGCGTTCATTTGGCTTTTGTTGGCCATCGCTGTACCCCATTGCATACGCTGTATCCCCCAGCATCACCACCAATTGAGTTAGCTTCAGGGAGAGGAAGGGGTCAAGCGGCTCTGTGACATTCAGCACAAACTGCTCAATGGAGCGCCGCAGGGCCTCTGGCGTCTTGATCATCACGTCTCCATCCATCGATGGCTTTAGGTATTCATACTCAAGGCAAGGTGGACATGGATTCAGGATAAAGGTAGAAGGGAGGGATGCTCGTAGCAGCGGCTACTGTTCTTAGGATCAAGCTGACGAGGGCTTTGCTTCACACTCGCCAGAACCGGTTTGCGGATGAGGGGTAACCTAGGTGTCCAAAAATGGCAACGGAGCGACGGGTAGCCCGAGTAGCCGAGCAGATCAAGCGGGAGGTTAGCCAGATCCTGCTCTCGGAGATCAAGGATAGCCGCGTGGGAGCAGGCATGGTTAGCGTTGTGGACGTAGAGGTTTCCAGGGATCTGCAAAACGCCCGCATCTTCGTCAGCATCTATGGCGACGAAGCAGCTCAGCAGCAAACAATGGAGGGGTTGGCTGCCGCCACTCCTTTTGTGCGGCGGGAAATTGGCCAGCGCCTCGGCCTGCGACGGGTGCCGACGGTGGTGTTTTTGCAGGATCGCTCTTTGGAGCGGGGATCCCGCGTTCTGGCTCTGCTTAACCAACTGAAACGGGACGCCGAAACCAAGCAGGAGGGATCCTCATCTAAGAACCAGGAAACGGTTGAAGAGGGCAGTGAGGGCGAAGCAGAGGAGTTGGGTAACCAATAGCTACACCGTTTTGTTAGCAGGCACTACCCGTCTCTCAGCTCTACAGGCCACAAACGGGCGGAAGCTTTGGTTTCCTGCCTAAACGGGCAACCCCTGCTGCCCCCCCGACTCTGGCCATCTGCTTTTGCAATACAAAGACTCTGCTCTAGTCCCCTTGCCTATGGCAGCACCCCAACGGCTCCAGAAACTTTTGGCTCAGCAGGGCTTGGCCTCCCGCCGCCAGGTGGAAGCCTGGATCCTAGCCGGACGCATTCGAGTCAATGGGAAGGTGGTCACCGAGCTGGGCTTTAAAGCCGATCCGGAACGGGATCGCGTCGAGGTGGATGGACGGGTGATCCGCTTCAGGGATCCCGTCCGCTACGTTTTGCTCCTGCACAAGCCCCTGGGAGTCTTGTCCACCTGTAGGGATCCCTGGGGACGCAAGACTGTCTTGGATCTGCTCCCACCACCCTGGAACCGGCAGATCCGTCTCTACCCGGTAGGCCGATTGGACGCCGACAGCAGTGGGGCCCTGCTTCTGACTAACGACGGCGACCTGACGCTGAAGCTGACCCATCCGCGCTACCATCTGCCCAAGACCTATCTTGTGCAGGTGCAGGGGCGGCCCAGCCAAGCCACTCTGCAACGGTGGCGGGAGGGCGTCGACTTGGATGGGTCTACCACTTTGCCGGCAGAGGTGGAGTTTTGTAATCCGCCCCCTTTTGGAAGCACCTCCCACTCCTCTTGGCTGAGGGTAGTCCTATTTGAAGGCCGCAACCGGCAAATTCGGCGGGTGGCCGAGCAGCTGGGCCATCCTGTGCTTAGCTTACACCGGGAGGCGATTGGTCCGCTGCGTCTAGGTAAGCTAAAGCCAGGTCAGTTTCGCCTGTTGCAGCCGCAGGAGGTTCAGGCTTTGCTAGCCCCGTTTGCGGTTGCTGATGGCTCAGCTCCGTCCAGAAGTGCCTCTTTTCACTCCTCCTCTCCCTCTTCATAATCTTTAGCGGGGGAACTTCTGCAGGTAGCCCAACGATGCAAGAGCCGGAACGCTCTAAGGACTCTGTCCCGCTAACGGGATTGGAAGCCCTGGGATCCCTGTTGCGGCAAACTCGGGAGGCACGGGGACTGACATTGGCAGAGGTGGCTAATGACACCCTTATTCGCTCCCAATATCTGCAGGCCCTGGAGGAAGCCGACTTAAGTAAGCTGCCGGAGCCGGTCTACGTGCAAGGCTTCATCAAGCGCTATGCCAACTACCTAGGGCTGGAGGGCGAAATGCTATCTCGGCAGGCGTTGCCGCTGCTACTATCCAAAACGCCTCCCGAGCCCTCTTCTCGTATTGCTGTGAGTGAACAGCCGGCCTTTGCTCTGCGTCCCTTCCACCTCTGGGCGGGCTATGTGGTGCTAGTCGTGCTGGCGGTAGGAGGGCTGTCGGCTCTGCTAGACGGTAGGGGCAATTCTCTCGGAAATTGGCTAGCAGGCAGTGAGAGATCCCAGTTGCAGCCGCAGGCGGCCAACTCCTCTGAGCGCAATCCAGAAGCAAAGCCAACCCTTCGCCAGATGTTTCCCACCTTGGAGCAATGGACGCATATCAAAGGGGTTTTCCCTGACGTGTTGGAAGCCCAGCGGCGCAAGCCGGTGCGCCTCGATATTCGCGTAGTGGAACATCCTTCTTGGCTGCGGGTTATTGCTGACGGAAAAACTGTTTTTGAGGCCACCCTGCAGCCGGGGGCGGAGCTAAACTGGGAAGCCGAGCGATCGATTGTGCTGCGCACCGGCAATGCCGGTGGGGTGTTGGTGACCTTCAACGATCGCCATCTGGGGACGATGGGGCGGTTTGGAGAGGTGAAGGAGGTGATATTTGAGCCAGGGCTGGAGATTCAGTCCTTGCAGTAGGGATCCAGCTCGAGGCCTCCTAGCCTGCAGGGGGTAGAGATTGACCAGACGCAATCTCCCAACCTTGGGATTCCAACTGCTGGAGCAGACGCCGGACTTTGCCCAAATCTTTGTCGCCCGGCTGACGCTCGACACCGCTTGAGAGATCAAGGCCGGTAGGGTGAAGATAGCTTAGGGCCTGTAGAACATTGTCAGGGTTAAGTCCACCGGCCAGCAGCCAGGGCAAGGGCAGGGAGCAGTGGGCCAGCTCTGGCCAGTTGAGGGTTTGTCCGGTGCCACCCGCCCGCTGGGGGTGATAGGCATCCAGAAGCAAGACCTCTACACAGTCGCGGTAGAGATCGGCTACCTGCAAGTCTGCCGGGCAGCGAATGCGCAGGGCCTTGATGCGGCGGATGCCAGGGAGCCACTCTCCCAGTTGCCGGCACGTTTCTGGAGATTCCTGGCCGTGCAGCTGAACAGCCGTGAGGCCAGCCACCTCCACCCAGGTGGCGATGACTTGGGGATCCTGATTCAGAAAGACCCCCACCTTTTCCACATGGCCGGGCAGGGATCTCAGCCAGCGCGCTGCCGAAAGAGGTAAGTAGCGCGGCGTATTGGGCACAGCCACCACCCCAAGTGCGCTTACCCCCAACGCTGCAATGGCCTCCGCCTGCTCCTGCCGCGTAATGCCGCAGATTTTGACAAACAACCGGCCCATCGGGAGCCCTTCCGACACTCACCGGTACGTCAAATGGGAACAAGGGGTACTCCCCCTAACTTCCTGCTTCCAAAGAGAGAGGGGCAGAGCGCTTGGGAGGTGTCTTGATGGGAGGTAACCATTTTCTAGGAGTTTTCTGGAGGTGCTAATTGCGTTTGGTCGGCATGCATTTGCAGGGGATCCGGTTGTGCTGGATGAAGCTTGTTGATTCGACGCACCATTTGCCATAGCCGCCCAAAGCTACGCTGGTTAAAACGCATTACCAGCCTCGGTAGATGGGCAATGTCCTCCTCAGCCTCCTCCGGCAGAGCCTCCGTTTGCTCAATCCGACCCGAGTCGAGAATGTCAGCAAACTCCTCGTTTAAAATTTCTAGGGCTTGTGGCGAAAGTTTGGTGTTTAAGCGCAAAACCAGGAGCTCCCGCACGTAGCGATTGCTGTGAAAGATGCGATAGAAATCAACAATTTGCCGACAGGCTTCTCCCACATCGTCAGTTAGGGAATAAAGGTGGAGATCCTCGGGGCTAATCAAGCCGCGGCTGAGAAGGTGCTCTCGCACATACTCATCCCATTCCTTCCAGTAGCAGCCGCCTTGCTTGTCCACCAGCACCAAGGGCATGAGTTTGGTCTTCCCGGTTTGCATCAGGGTCAGGCACTCAAAAGCTTCATCCTGCGTGCCAAAGCCGCCGGGAAACAGCACCAGTGCATCCGTTTCCTTAACAAAGAAAAGTTTGCGGGAAAAGAAATACTTAAAGTTAATGACCCGGTCGCTAGCAGCAATGAAAGGATTAACCACCTGCTCAAAGGGCAGCTGGATATTCAGCCCAAACGAGTTTTCCGGCCCCGCCCCCCGATTGCCAGCTTCCATGATGCCACCGCCACCACCTGTCAGCACCATGAAGCCTAGCTGACTAATGCGGTGGGCAAATAGCTGGGCCTGCTGATACTCAGGGCTATCTGCCCCCAAGCGTGCCGAACCAAAGACAGTGACCTTGCGCCGCTGGGTGTAGTTTTGGAAGGTGGCAAAGCCCTGCTCCAGATCCTCAAGCGTAGCCGCCAAGATCTTGGCATCCAGACGGCTGAGCTTTAGGGATCCCATCCGCTGCAGCGACTGCAAAATCCGCAGCCAAGCTGTTCGGTTGGGGTGATGGTCTAACTGCCTGAGACGAGCTTCAGCACTGGAAAAAATTTCTTGCAGCAGAGCGGAAAGAGAATCAGTCAAGCTGGGATCCAGAGTTATCTACCTACTTACTGCAGCGAGTTTTCCCTCTCAAGCTTGGCTTAGAACCCAAATCTTGAGATGACAAGGCTCTCGGTCTTGGCCAGGACCTTAGCCTTCAGCAGAGCTTCCAAGGTGCTTTTCCAGAATCGTGGTCAGAGTTGCCTTGGGAACGGCGCCAACCACCATATCCACCTTTTGGCCACCCTTGAAGAGAATCAGGGTGGGAATGCTACGAATGCCGTACTGGCTGGCGGTTTGGGGATTTTCGTCAGTATTGATTTTTACAACCTTGATCTTACCGGCATACTGCTCCGCTATCTCCTGCACCACAGGAGCCACCAGTCGGCAAGGGCCACACCAGGGTGCCCAAAAATCAACCAAAACTGGAATCTCACTGCGCAGCACCTCAGCTTCAAAGGTAGCATCAGCAATATCTATTGCCGCAGACATGCCCCGGGAACTCCTGAAACAGTGGCTACTAGCCTATTCATCCTACCACAACTCTCTGGACTCCTGTTGCCTGGCGCTGCTACAGGCGCTTGCAATTTCCTGGGGAAGGCTTGGGGTTGCCCTCAGGCTTTTCCTGAGTAGGGCAAGGTATCCTAAGAGGAACGAGAAAGTTTGCTAGGTGCCGATGGAGCTTGAGCTTGGAGCCGAGGACCACAATCCAGGAACAGGCAGGGCAGTAACCGTGGATTTTGTTCGCCACGGCATAGCCGAAGAGCCCCAGCCAGGGAGGGAGGACACCCTGCGCGCCCTGACGGATGAGGGCCGAAAGCGCTGCCGCAAAATTGCCCGCCAGCTTAAGAGCATGGGCTGGAAGTGGGATCTCCTGCTCAGCAGCCCTCTAGTTAGAGCACGGCAGACAGCAGAGATCTTCCTTGACGAGAACTTGGCCGAAGACCTGGAAGTGTTTGAGCCGCTAGCCCCTGGCGGCAGCTTTGCTGACTTGGTGCGCTGGCAGACGGAGCGGGGTTCCTTCACCTCCCTAGCTGTAGTCGGCCACCAGCCAGATCTAAGTCTCTGGGTACAGGCAGCCATTGGGCTGCAGCCAGCTCATCCCGAAGCCATTACCCTCAAGAAAGCAGGTCTGGCTCGCGTGCGCTTTGCTGAAGGGCGCATTGATTGCGGCCAGGGCTCCCTGACGTTGCTGCTTTCTCCCAAAGTGGTGTTGCGATAAGGTCAACTTCCCTTCCTTGGAGCTTGGCTTGCAAACGGGCCAAGGGATCTCCCTCCAACGGCTAGGCACTATCTGGGCACCCCAACCCAAAGCTCCATTGCCGCCTTACCCAAGAGGTAGCTTTCTGGTAGGTGCCTGTTGCCTAAGGGGGGAGTGCAATTACACAAAGAGGCAAGCCGAACCGAGCACCAATTTCGGACTCCTGCCCCAGAGGGCGGCGCTCTTGCGGTTTCCCTCTCCTGCCTAGGTGGGGCTGTGTCAGCGAGCTGGCCTAGCCTTGCTTCGTCCCTCGAGGAGCTGGGGCTCTTGGCCTTGCAGTGGCCAGATCCAAAGGTAGGATTAGGGGAGAGTCATTCCTGCAGCCAGATTTAATGAGCGACAAGACTGCCCTGGAGACCCTCTCGCTGGTGATGACCACCGTGGGCTCCGAAGCCGATGCCCATCGCCTGGCCCACACCCTAGTGGCCGAGCGCTACGTGGCCTGTGCCCAGGTGCTGCCTCCCATCACCTCCTACTACCGCTGGCAGGGATCCCTGCAGACGGATAGCGAGTTCCTGCTGTTGCTCAAGTTGCCCTCCACTGCCTATCCCCGCCTGGAACAGCGGCTGCGGCAGCTTCACCCTTACCAGGAGCCAGAGATCCTGGCTTTGCCGGCTGCTCAGGTAAGTGCTACCTACTTGGCCTGGGCCCGCGAGCAGGTAGGGTAAGGAAAAGCAGTATCCCCCTTGGACCATGATTGCCCTCTATCCCGGCAGCTTCGACCCCATCACCTTTGGGCACCTCGACATCATCGAGCGGGCCAGCCGCTTGTTTTCCAAAGTCATCGTTGCGGTTTTGAAAAACCCCAACAAAACCCCTCTGTTTACTCCTGAGCAGCGGCAGGCTCAGATTAGCCTCTCTGTTGCCCACCTAAAAAACGTTGAGGTCGATACCTTTTCCGGTCTGACGGTGGCCTACGCCCGCCAACGGGGGGCAAAAGTCATCGTGCGCGGCTTGCGGGTGCTGTCTGACTTTGATGTCGAGCTGCAGATGGCCCATACCAACAAGCTCCTGGCTCCTGAATTGGAAACCGTTTTCCTTGCCACTGCCAGTGAACACAGCTTTGTTAGCAGCAGCCTGGTCAAGGAGGTGGCCAAGCTAGGCGGTCCCATCGATCACCTGGTGCCCCCACCGGTGGTTCAAGATCTGCGGGAGCGTTTTCCCTTAACTGGATGAAGGGATCCCTGCCTACGAAAACAGGGCCTTCAGCTCTTGCAACGTCTTCCTCACCTTGGCTTGAGCAGCTTCCACCTCTGGCTGGTCGTAGGCTTTGGCGGCAAAGTCCAGCTGTTCCAAGCTGCGGCCCATTTCTTTGGCTAGGCGCAGCACCTCCCGCTTTTGCTTGTCTGGCAGGGTGGAGGCTAGGCTGTTCAAGGTCTTACGGGTTAAGCCCATCGGCCCATGAATGTAGGAGCGGATCTCCAGCCAGTCCTCGGCGTCCACCAGGTTTTGTAGCCGCTCCACCTGTTGCTCCAGCTGCTGCAACTCCCGCGGCAAGCCGGCAGCGGCCTGGAGAGGAAGGGATCCCAGCCACAGCCCCAACGTTAGGATGACAACCAGCAGCAGACTGCGCCAACGACGCATTCTCCTCTACCTCCTGCATGCCTTGACAGGCTTGATTCTTGGCCTTGACCTTCTCAGCAATCAATAGTGTACCTGTTGACTGCCCTCCAACCCTTGGCGGTGCTGGGGAGAAAAGAGGAAATCGGTTAGCCTAGAGCTGTAAAAGCAGGTAAGTGGCGCTCCCATGCAACGCATCATCCTCATGACCGGCAAGGGAGGGGTTGGCAAGACCTCCGTGGCAGCGGCAACCGGCTGGCGTTGTGCTGAGCTAGGTCTAAAGACCCTGGTTTTGAGCACCGATCCAGCCCACTCCTTAGCCGACAGCCTCGACCAACCCTTGGGCCACGAACCTGTGGAGGTTAAACCTAACCTCTGGGCAGCAGAGCTGGACGCCCTGCAGGAGCTGGAGCTGAACTGGGGATCCGTCAAGACCTACATCACGCAGGTGCTGCAGGCCCGCGGGCTGGACGGCGTGCAGGCGCAGGAGCTGGCAGTGCTGCCGGGGATGGACGAGATCTTTGCCCTGGTGCGGGTTAACCGCCACTACGACGAGGGTAAGTTTGATGTGCTAATCATTGACTCAGCTCCCACCGGCACGGCCTTGCGCCTTTTGAGCCTGCCCGATGTTTCCGGGTGGTACATGCGCAGGTTTTACAAACCTCTGCAGGGGTTGGCGCGGGTCCTGCGCCCCATCGCCGAGCCCATTGTTAAAGGGCTAACAGGGATCCCCCTGCCGGATGACCAGGTGCTGGATGCCCCCTACGAGTTCTACCAAAAGATCGAGCGGCTGGAGCGCATCCTCACCGACAACCGCATCACTTCCGTGCGCCTGGTCACCAACCCAGAGAAGATGGTGATCAAGGAGTCCCTGCGGGCGCATGCCTACCTCAGCCTCTACGGCGTCGCCACCGACCTAGTGATCGCCAACCGTATTTTGCCGGAAGGGGTGGTGGATCCCTACTTTGCTGCCTGGAAAGCCGCTCAACAGAGATATCGCCGGGAGATCCACGAGAACTTTGCCCCTCTGCCTGTGGTGGAGATCCCGCTTTACCCAGAGGAGCTGGTGGGGTGGGAGGCCCTGGCCCGCCTGAAAAAAGACCTCTGGGGGGATCGCAACCCGGCGGAGGTGTTCTATGCCGAGCAGACGATACAGGTGGTTACCGACAACGGCCAGTACCGCCTGGATCTCTACCTGCCCGGGGTCCCGAAAGAGCAGGTGGAGTTAAGCAAAACCGGCGACGAGCTCAACATCCGCATTGGCAACCACCGCCGCAACCTGGTGCTGCCCCAAACCCTGGCCGCCATGAAGCCGGCGCGGGCCAAAATGGAAGAGGACTACTTGCGCATTCATTTTGCTGCTTGAGCTGGGATCCTTTTCCCTGGAGGCTGCGATGCACCACTCCCCAAACCCCTCGCTAACCCTGGCTCCCATCCATGTGGTGGGCGGAGGGCTGGCAGGGACGGAGGCCGCCTGGCAAATTGCCCAGTTGGGGGTGCCCGTCATCCTCTCGGAGATGCGCCCTGTGCGGCAAAGCCCAGCCCACCACACCGATCAACTGGGCGAGCTGGTGTGCAGCAATTCCTTTGGGGCCCTAGCCAGTGATCGGGCGGCAGGGCTGCTCAAGGAGGAGCTGCGCCAACTGGGCTCCCTGGTCATCGCCACCGCTGATCGCCACGCCGTGCCAGCCGGGGGAGCCCTGGCCGTGGATCGGGCTCGCTTTAGCCAGGCCCTAACGGAGGCCATTGCCAACCACCCCCTCATCACCCTGCGTCGGGAAGAGGTAACCGAGATCCCGGAAGGGATAGCCGTCCTCTGCACCGGCCCGCTGACCAGTGAGCCCCTAGCCAAGGCGCTGCAAGCCTTCACGGGCCTGGAATACCTAAGTTTTTTTGACGCTTCCAGCCCCATTGTTACTGGGGATTCCCTTAACCGGGCAGTGGTGTTTCAGGCCTCCCGCTACGACAAAGGGGAAGCGGCCTACCTCAACTGCCCCATGACGGAGGCGGAGTACGAGCGCTTCTGGCAGGCGCTGGTGGAGGCAGAGCAGGTGCCCCTCAAGGATTTTGAAAAAGAGGAGCGCAAGTTTTTCGAAGGCTGCCTGCCCATTGAAGAAATGGCCCGCCGCGGCAAAGATACTCTCCGCTTTGGTCCCTTGAAGCCGGTGGGGCTGGTGGATCCGCGCACGGGAACCCGGCCCTATGCGGTGGTGCAGCTCCGCCAGGAGGACAAAGCAGGCAAGCTGTGGAACTTGGTGGGCTTTCAAACCAATTTGAAGTGGGGAGAACAGCAGCGGGTCTTTCGCCTCATTCCCGGCTTGGAAGCGGCGGAGTTTGTCCGCTTTGGCGTCATGCACCGCAATACCTTTTTGAACTCGCCGCGGCTTTTGCTGCCTACGTTGCAATTTCGCCGCCGGCCAACCCTGTTTGCTGCCGGCCAGTTGGTGGGCACCGAGGGCTACGCCTGCGCTGTGGCGGGAGGGTGGCTGGCCGGGCAGAACGCCGCCCGCCTGGCCCTGGGGCTGCCTTTGATCACGCTGCCCCCAGAGACAATGATGGGATCCCTATTTCAGTTCATCAGCAGCGCTGATCCCAAGTACTTCCAGCCCATGCCAGCCAATTTTGGCCTCCTGCCGGAGCTGGAGGGGCAGAAGGTTCGCAGTAAACAAGAGCGCTACGGTCGTTACCGGGATCGCGCCTTGGCTGCGCTGGCGGCAACGGGGCTAGTGCGCCAAGCGCAAACGGCCTGAGTTCCCTACCCTCCCCAAGCCAATGGCCAGCTAGCCTGAAACCTAAAGGAGGGATCCCGTGCCTATCCTGGTTCTCAACGCCGGCTCCAGCAGCCTCAAAGTCTCTCTCTTTGCAACTGTTGAAGGCAAGGTGGAGACCACCCCCCTCTGGCAGGCGCAGGTGGACTTTGCCTACCAACCTGGCAAGGCGCTCATCCAAACGCGGCGGCAGGATGGCCCCTGGGAGCCTTTTCCTACCCCTTCCCCCCCAGCCGGCATTGGCGATTTGGCTCCCCTCTTCCAAAGCCTCTGGCAAGGCGAGGGATCCCTGCTGGCAGGGGCAACGGAGATCAACGCCATCGGCCACCGGGTGGTGCATGGGGGATCCCTCTACCACCAGCCCACCGTGATCACGCCCGAGGTGGAAGAAGCCATCGAACAGCTAAGCCCCCTGGCCCCAGCCCACAACCCTGCTGCTCTTGAGGGCATTCGCCTCCTGCGCCGGCTGTTGCCCGGGATCCCGCAGGTGGCCGTTTTCGACACCGCCTTCCACCAGCAGATGCCCCCGGCAGCCGCCCTCTATCCCCTTCCCTATGCCTGGGCCGAGCAGGGGATCCGCCGCTATGGTTTTCACGGCATCAACCACGAGCACTGCGCCCGCCGTGCCGCTGAGATCTTGAACCGGCCTCTAGAGGAGTTGCGGCTCATCACCTGTCACTTGGGCAATGGCTGTTCTCTGGCAGCCATTCGCGGGGGCCGCAGTGTCGACACTACCATGGGCTATACCCCCCTAGAGGGCTTGATGATGGGATCCCGCTCCGGCTCGGTGGATCCGGGGATTTTGATCCATCAGTTGCGACGGGGCATGGACGTGGAGGAGCTTGACTGCATCTTGAACCGGGAATCCGGCTTGAAGGGCGTGTCCGGCCTCAGCAGCGACATGCGAGTTATCCTGGAAGCCATGCAGGCAGGCCATGCCCGCGCCGAGCTGGCCTTTAACCTCTTTGTCCACCGCCTGCGCAGCCAGATTGGGGCCATGCTCATGAGCTTGGATCGGCTGGATGCGTTGGTCTTCTCGGGCGGCATTGGGGAAAACGCCGCGCCAGTACGGGCAGCAGCCTGTGCCAACCTGGGCTTTTTGGGGATTCAAATCGACCCAGTTCTCAATGCTGGATCTCCGCGCAACTGCGACATCAGCACCTCTGATGCGCCAGTGCGAGTGCTGGTTATCTCCGCGCAGGAAGACTGGGC
>NZ_JANSIV010000042.1:22340-37227 GCF_047502705.1 Synechococcus sp. H70.1 | reverse complement strand
AGAGGGATCCCTCTGCTGTTGCTCCTAGGCGTCGGTTTGGCAGGATGTGGGGAGACGACCGGCAGCACCCCCCTGCCGACGCCGATACCGCCTCCCTCCCTCACCATCACCGATCTCTGGCCACGCACCGTCTCCGTAGGGCAAACCCCCACCTTTGTGGTCTCCTTCCGCGTCGAAGCCCCTGCCGGGATCCGCGGATCCAACGCTTTCTTGGCTGCCGTTACTACTCCGCTGGGTAACTTTGTCACCCTGGGGGTTTTCGATGCTTCCCAATTGCCCGGCTGCTTTGTCGGAGCCACCGCCTGCACAGTAACAGGGCTTACCCTGACCCAGAACCGCTTTACCGTTACCCAGACGGGATCCCATCAACTTACCATCAGCGTTTTCGATCGCCAGGAGCGGCTGGGCAGCGGCAGCTTTACCTTTAACGGCGTGCTCTAACGGGGAGCCTCCCTGAAGCCCCAATAGAACTTGCCGGTCCAGCAGAAATCTCTACCCAGAAAGGCCTTGCCAGTCAAGGGTGATCGGCGGTTTGACTTGCCACCTCAGGCTGCGGGAGGCTGCTCGGTTCCCAGGAACTTTGGCCCTCCCGTCGCCGCTGCGCGGGTGATTGCCATGCTCAGTTCCGAATTAGCTTTCTCCAAACGCCTCACCAGCGATGGCTGCGAAAGCGGCCTGCTGCACCCCGCGCTGTCAACCGCTTTGGGACACCCTCTCCCCTCGGCTATCTAGCCGGAAACCCTTGCCAACCCCATTCCTTACTGCCCAGGTCGGCGTGGCGGAGGAATCACAACCAGCCTGCGAGGAGAAGAGTAAGATATCCTAAAACAAACAAAACCAGCCAACTGTCCAGCCGTCCTCTGCCAATTGCTGCCTATGGCCGCTTCTCCTACCCTCCTATCTTTGCCAGGTTCCTCTGAGGTTAGGCAGTCCCAGGGATCGCCCCAGCCCTCCCCTCCTCGCGGTCGCCTAGTGGTTTTAACAGGGCCTAGTGGGGTAGGCAAAGGAACCTTGGTCAGCCACCTGCGCCAGCGCCACCCTGAGCTGTATTTTTCTGTCTCAGTCACCACCCGCCCCCCTCGCCCCGGCGAACAGGAAGGGGTCAACTACTACTTTCGCACCCGCGAGGAGTTTCTCAGTCTCATTGAAGCTGGCGAGTTACTGGAATGGGCGCAGTATGCAGGCAACTTCTACGGCACCCCTCGCCAGATTGTCTTTGAAAAACTCAGCCAGGGTCAGGATGTACTGCTGGAAATTGAGCTGGCTGGAGCTCGCCAAGTGAGGAAACTTTGCCCAGATGCCATTCGTATTTTCCTGTCGCCTCCTTCTCTAGAAGAGCTTGAGCGCCGCATTCGCCAGCGGGGCCAAGATTCCGAAGACAGCATTGAATGCCGCCTGCAGCAGGCTCGCAAGGAATTGGATGCCAAAGACGAATTCGATTACGTCATTGTCAACGATGACCTAGAGCGGGCTTTGCAGGAGCTAGAGGCCTTGCTTTATCCCCCGTCTTCAGGGAAGGGCCAGACGTAGCAGCTCTGCCCCTCTACCCGTCTGCTTGATTTTCCTCAGGCTGGAAGAACTCACGCTCCTGGCTCGACAGGCCAGAAGAAGGCTGCTCGGCCTTGTAATCCTCCTAAATTTGTGAGATAATGGCAAAACTGTGCTTTCTGCCTGCACGGCTTTTGTCGTCTATCTGGCCAATTAGGGGATAGTATGGTACACACACTATCTGGCCAATTAGGGGATAGGTCTCTGGCTCTAATCGGGATCCACTGCATCCTAGAGCTGTACGACTGCCCGGCCAACCTCTTGGATGATGTCTCCCTGGTGCAGCAAGCCTTGCGGGAGGCGGCTAGACGCTCCAACTCCACCCTCTTGGGCGAGCTTTGCCATCCCTTTGAGCCGCAGGGGATCACAGCACTGGCCCTCTTGGGAGAGTCCCACATCTCCATCCACACTTGGCCCGAAGTGGGTTATGCAGCGGTGGATGTGTTTACCTGCGGCCGCCATACGCGGCCGGAAGCAGCCTGCGAATATTTGATTGAGGTTTTTCAAGCACGACGGCATTCGCTGCGTAAGCTACCTCGCCGAACTACGGAGCCGGCACCCCTTGAGGAAGTGACGTCCTTGCCGGAGGCACTCAGTTGTGAGACAGCTAGACGAAGGCGCTGAGATTGCATCCCTTTTGCTGAGCTACCCATGAACCCGCCAAGGAGCTGCTTCTGGGCCCAGGAGTACTTCACCCCCTGGAGCTACACTGCCTTTGCCATTACCCGCGTTCTGGCCCACCGAAAGACCCCCTTCCAAGAAATGCTGATTGCCGAGACGGGGGCCTATGGCAAGGGCTTGATGCTGGATGGGCATTGGCAGTCCACTACGCTGGACGAGTTCCTCTACCATGAGGCACTTGTCCACCCAGCTCTTCTGCAGGTTGTCCAGGGGGGTGTGCTCCCCCGCCGCGTGCTCGTGCTGGGGGGCGCGGAAGGGGCAACGCTGCGGGAGGTGCTGCGCTGGCGCTCGGTGGAGCAGGTAGTGATGGTGGATATCGACGGAGAGGTGGTGGAGGCCTGTCGGGAACACTTGCCAGAAATGCACCAGGGATCCTTTGAGGATCCGCGGGTGCAGGTAGTCATTGCTGACGCTTTCGACTTTGTCCAGGAGACAGAGCCAGTTTGGGATGCCATCCTCTCCGACCTCTCAGATCCAGTGGAAGGGGGCCCTGCCTACCGCCTCTTTACCCAGGAGTTTTTCCGCCAGATCCGCTCCAAGTTGCAGCCTGGTGGGGCTTTTGTCCTCCAGGCTGGGCCGACAAGCCCCCTGGAGTTGTGGCAGCACACCCGCATCGTTCACACCCTGAAAACAGTGTTTGCTGCTGTGCAGACCTACACCATCTACGCCCCTACCTATGGTGAGCCTCTCGGATTTGCCCTGGCAGCTCAGGCTCCCATTCTCTCCAGGCCAGATCCGGAGCAAATTGACCAGCTCCTGGCTCAGCACTTGGATCCCAGTCGAGGGGAACTGCGCTTCCTCGATGGCATCACTCTCCTGGGCCTTTACCAAGTCCCTGCCTATGTGCGCCGCGCCATTGCCACTGAGACCATCGTCTACACCCTAGACAACCCTCCTCAGGTCGACTAAATCCCCCGATGAGATCCTGAGGTGTTTGTCTTTGGTGCCATAACTTGGTAGATTCTTGAACAGGCGAATTCCGCTTCCGCGATGAGAGTTCTAGTTATTGGTGGTGATGGATACTGCGGCTGGGCAACGGCTCTGCACCTATCCAACAGGGGCTACGAGGTGGCTATCCTCGACTCCTACATCCGCCGGCTTTGGGATCTGCAACTGGGGGTTGCTAGCCTGACACCCATTGCCTCGCTGGAGCAGCGGGTTGATCGCTGGAAGGGACTGACCGGTAAGGATATTCCCATTTTTGTATGTGACGTTACCAACTACCAGGCCTTAATTTCTTGCATGCGCCGCTTTGAGCCAGAGGCGATTGTGCACTTTGGCGAGCAGCGCTCCGCTCCCTTCTCGATGATCAGCCGCGAACATGCGGTGATGACCCAGGTTAACAACGTGGTGGGTACCCTCAACATCCTCTATGCCATCAAGGAAGAATTTCCCGACTGCCACCTGGTGAAGCTGGGCACCATGGGTGAGTACGGTACCCCCAACATTGACATCGAGGAGGGCTACATCACCATCGAGCACAACGGCCGCAAGGATACCCTGCCGTATCCCAAGCAGCCGGGATCCATGTACCACCTCTCCAAGGTGCATGACAGCCACAACATTCACTTTGCCTGCCGCGTCTGGGGCCTGCGGGCTACAGACCTTAACCAAGGGGTGGTCTATGGCGTGCTCACGGAAGAAACAGGCATGGACGAGGTCCTCATCAACCGCCTCGACTACGATGGGGTGTTCGGTACGGCTCTAAACCGCTTCTGTGTCCAGGCAGCAGTAGGCCATCCGCTGACGGTCTATGGCAAAGGAGGCCAGACGCGTGGCTTCTTGGATATTCGCGACACTGTGCGTTGTGTGGAGCTAGCCATCGCCAATCCTCCTGAGCCAGGTCAGTTTCGGGTGATGAACCAGTTTACGGAACAATTTAGTGTCGAGCAGCTAGCCGTGATGGTGCAAAAGGCGGCAGCTGCCATGGGCTTGAAGGTGGAAATCCAACACTTGGAGAACCCCCGCGTTGAGTTGGAAGAGCACTACTACAACGCCAAAAACACCAAGCTTCTTGATCTAGGCCTTCAGCCCCACTACCTGTCAGATTCGCTATTGGATTCGCTGCTTAACTTCGCCCTCAAGTACAAAGACCGGGTGGATGTGCGGCAAATCCTGCCTAAGGTGAAATGGAAAGGCTAACCCCCCAGGCAAGCTTGAGCTAGGCTCAGCCAGCCGCGGGCCAGGTTCTCCAGGTCATAGCCCCCTTCTAGGCCGAAGACGGTCTTGCGGGTCACCTCCTCCAGGCAAAGGCGGGCCATGCGGCCAAAATCTTCTGGCTCCAGCAGCATGCTGGCCAAGGGATCCCCTTTGGCACAGTCAAAGCCTGCACTCACCAGCAGCAAATCCGGTTGGAAGGCGCGCAGGAAGGGCAAAACCTTCTCATCGAGAGCCTTTTTATAGGCCGACCAATCCGACCCAGCAGGCAGAGGCACGTTGCAGAGGTTGCCGTGGAGTCCGGTTTCCTCCGCCCGTCCTGTGCCAGGGTAGAGAGGAAACTGGTGGATGGAGGCATAGGCCAGCTGGGGATGGCGCTCTACTACCGCCTGGGTGCCGTTGCCGTGGTGCACATCCCAATCGAAAATGGCTACCCGCTCAACCCCCGGCTGATCCAGGGCCCATAGGGCTGCAATGGCGGCGTTACTGAAGAGGCAAAACCCCATTGCCCGCTCTGGCTCGGCGTGATGCCCAGGAGGACGACAGAGCACCAGAGCCGGCTGCCCTGTAGCCAAGACTGAGGCCGAAGCAGCAATCCAGGCTCCCACTGCCCGCCGCGCTGCCTCAAAGCTGCCTGGAGAGACGATGGTATCGGCATCAAGGTAACCCCCACCCGCTGCAGCCAGCTCCGCCACCCGTTGAATATGCCAAGGGGGGTGGACTCGCTCCAGCTCCCAAAGCTCAGCCAAAGGGGGATCCCGCCACTCCAGTTGGCTGGCAAAAGGGGATCCCTGCAGAGCCTTAGAAATAGCTCGCAAGCGTGCTGGGCGTTCCGGATGAAAGGGACCTGTGTTGTGGCTGAGAAAAGTCTCAGAATAGTAGACAGGCAGCATGAATAGAATAGAAGCAATAGGCTGATGCCCTGCCTTTGCAGTGTAGCTTACCCGTAGAACACTTCCGACATAGCTGCTCCTACGTAGGGATCCTCAAAAGAGTCCTGTTGCAGCTTCTGCTTGACCACCTCCCGCACCACCGAGCGGAGCAGTTCCAGTTCTCGGGGATTAAGCTGATCGCGGCTAGGACATTCATCGGCAGCCAGCCACCTATAAACAGGAGGAACCCGGTTGAGAATCTGCTGCATTAGCGATTCTCGCTCTCTAGCATCATGAAACACTTGCTTATGGGGGTGCTCAGTGCAGAGGAAAGTTTCCAGTTCTGACAATGCCAGGTACTCGACAATATTCACCAACACTTTTTCCATCGGAGTTTCCCTCCCATCTTAAAACAAGCATTCAACAAAGTCTCTGCTGCAAAGGGTGCTAGCTGCCCCTTCCCCCTGCTCTTGGCAGGGGACTCGTATCTAAGCAGTAGACCCAGCTCCCCACCTGCGGGAAGTCACTGTCAATTCATTGGCTAAGATCCCCGCCGCAACTTGCTAGTATCTGGTGCCAAGAAGAAATTATTGGTATTTTGGGAAGTACAGAGGGAGGATTTTAACAAAGACTATAGAAACTCGCCTGCCCCTAGAAAGAAAGATCTTAGCCAATCACTCCTCGGTCAACATGCTAGCACGCAACCATGTAGGAAAGTGTGGAACTATTGAAAACTTTACATGTCTCACATATTTCTTGACAGCTGACTAAGGCCTTGGAAAGCCGGAAAAGCCCAAGGCTCAAAAAGTCAACCTTTGAAGCTAGGTCACTACCCTGCTAAAGGCAAGTCAACTCGCTGGGCCTGGATCCAAAAAGACTCTAAGTCGTAGTACTCTCTTTCGTTTTGCATCAGTACGTGAACGATGAGATCGGCATAGTCCATCAGGATCCACGAGCCTGAGTCTTGACCTTCAATGCGGCGCGGCCTCTGTTGCCACTCCTCCCAGAGCTTTTCCTCAATTGCCCGGGCAATGGCACGCACTTGCGTCAGCGAGTAGCCACTGACCAGAAGAAAGTAGTCTGCCAGTGTGGAAACCTGGGATACGTCCAGCAGAACAATGTCACCACCTTTTTTTTCTTCCGCTGCGCGAGCTGCAGTCAGCGCCATGCGATAGATGGGATCCCTGGCACGGCTAGGCATGAGCTGTAGCAACTAAGACCCTCCTGAAACGACTGGATGAACTGGGGATGCAGGCCTCTGGAAATCCTTTTTGTCCAAAGGATGGAGCAGGAAATGATTGCGAGTCATGAGTGTGCGTGGATGAACCACCTGATTCCGGTTTAGCAAAAATCTCAGGCTCAGATCGCAAACCCCTACCACAGCTTTAGATAAATCTACAAAAGCCAGACGTCGCAACTGCTCCAGCTCTGGGCTGTTGCCGCGGCTGGGTTCCAGAGCATCGGCCACAAAAACCACACAACTTAGCGGATCCATGCCGGGCCGCCCCAGCGTGTGGTTGGCAATAGCCGCTAGGATTTCCTCATCCTGCACCTGAAACTGTTCCTGTGCCAACAGGGATCCCACCTCGGCGTGGAGAATGTGGGGTTCAGCCCGTTCAATCTCGTCTAGCTCCCGCTCCCGAGCTACTCGCTGTAGCAGCTCCTCTGCTGGGAAAGACTTAGCCAAGTCGTGCAGTAGGCCTGCCCAAGCAGCTTTCTGCTCATCCAGCCCGTAGTGAGCTGCCAGTTGCCGGGCCATTGCTTCGACTCCTAGGATGTGGCGCAGGCGAGGAGGAGGCAGCCGCTCCTGCAGCCAGGCTAACACCTCCTCTCGCCGCAAGGTTAGGTTAGTCATTTTGCAACTTCAACACCGCCATAAATGCCTCTTGGGGCACATCCACTGTTCCCAGCGCCTTCATGCGCTTTTTTCCCTCCTTCTGCTTTTCCAGAAGCTTGCGCTTGCGAGTTACATCGCCCCCGTAGCACTTGGCCAAAACATTTTTGCGCAGAGCAGGAATAGTTTCGCGGGCTATCACCCGAGAGCCAATCGCCGCTTGGATGGGCACCTCAAACTGGTGGCGTGGGATCAGCTCGCGCAACTTAGCCACCAGGGATCGGCCTACCTGGAAGGCTTTGTCCCGATGCACAATCGTGGAGAGGGCATCCACCACCTCGCCATTGATGAGAATATCCAAGCGCACCAGATCGTCAGGTCGATAGCCCACCATCTGGTAGTCCATGCTGGCGTAGCCGCGGGTGCGAGATTTTAACTGGTCAAAAAAGTCCGTGATCACTTCCGCCAGAGGCAGTTCGTATACTAGCGTCGTGCGGCCCTGAGCCAGGTACCTCATATCCTTAAAGGTGCCGCGCTTGGTCTCGCACAGTTCCATCACTGGGCCAACGAATTCCTCCGGCAAAATCATTTCCACCCGGACAATGGGCTCCTCAATGCTAACGCGCTCGTTGGGAGGAGGCAGCTTGCTGGGATTGTCAACCTGGATTACCGAACCATTGTTGAGGGTAACCTGGTAGACCACCGTTGGGGCTGTAATCACCAAATCCAGGTTGTACTCCCGCTCCAGCCGTTCCTGAACCACCTCCATGTGCAGCAGACCCAAGAAACCGCAGCGGAAGCCAAAGCCCATGGCAGGGGAAACTTCCGGCTCAAAGTGGAGAGCAGCATCGTTGAGCTTGAGTTTTTCCAGGGCTTCTTTGAGTTCAGCGTACTGATCCGAGTTGCTGGGAAAGAGGCCGCAGAAAACCATGGGCTTAGCTTCTTTGTAGCCGGGCAGGGGCTCGGCAGCCCTGCGATGAACGAGGGTGATGGTATCCCCCACGCGGGCATGCTCAACGCTCTTGATGGCAGCGGCAATGTAGCCCACCTCCCCAGCATGGAGAGACTCAACCCGCTCTTGGTGGGGGCGCATCACTCCCAACTCAGTAACCTCGTACTCGCGGCCAGAGGCCATAAAACAAATCTTATCCCCCGTCTTCACCTCCCCATCCATGATGCGCACATAGACAATCACACCGCGGTAGGGATCGTAGTAGCTATCGAAAATCAGAGCCCGCAAGGGATCTGCCACCGTATCCCGCGGCGGGGGTACCCGCTGCACAATAGCCTCAAGGATCTCTGAGATCCCAAGGCCCACTTTGGCAGAGGCCAAGATAGCCCCACTGCAGTCAAGACCAATCACCTGCTCAATCTCAGCAATGACTCGCTCTGGGTCGGCGCTGGGCAAGTCAATTTTGTTAATGACGGGGATAATTTCCAAGTTGTTTTCTAGGGCCAGGTAGACATTCGCCAGAGTTTGGGCTTCCACACCTTGAGAGGCATCCACCACCAGGAGCGCTCCTTCGCAGGCAGCCAGCGAGCGGGAGACCTCGTAGGAAAAATCCACATGCCCTGGCGTATCAATGAGGTTGAGGACGTAGTCCTGGCCGTCTTGGGCCCGGTAGTTCATGCGGGCTGCCTGCAGCTTGATGGTGATGCCCCGTTCCCGCTCCAGTTCCATGCTGTCTAGAAGTTGCGGCTTCATCTCGCGGGCTGAAACGGTGCCAGTTGCCTCCAGCAGCCGGTCGGCGAGGGTGGACTTGCCGTGATCAATGTGGGCAATGATGGAAAAGTTGCGAATGCGGGAGACGGGAACGTCAGTCATAGAAACCTAGCCAGGGCAAAGATTTTTTACAATGCTAGCTTGTCTGCCCCTCTGGCTAAGCCAGGGTTGTTCAGAGGTTAACCCCACTGCGCGGCGTACTCCGCACCGCTGGCGCAAGCAAGGCGAGGAGGATCTCAACAGCACAAGGACAGGATCCAGCCCCTCCACCAGCTTGGGGAGCGGACAGGGAGACGAGCTTGCCAGCGCTACTTTTTTTGGGGTAGGAGGTATTTCTAGCTCAGGGGGAAGCTACGCTTGTAGAAATTCCTCTGTTGGAGTTGGAACCAGCATTGTCTAGGTCTTGCAGTCCAGCACGTATACTCAACGACTACTTGTCCAACTTCTCAATATAGGGGCGAATGTCGTTGAGGTCGATGTAGCGGTCGGTAGCGTTGCGCAGCTCGCGGGCAATCATCCCTTCGGTGGAGACAACGGTAATCGTGGTGTTTTTGGAGCGCAACAGCTCAACAGCCCGCTCAAAATCACCGTCGCCGCTAAATAGGATGAGCCGGTCGTATTGCCCCACCGTGTTGAACATATCGATCACAATTTCGATATCTAGATTAGCCCTCTGGGAGTAGCGGCCCGACTCTTCGTCTCGGTATTCCTTGAGGAGCTTGGTGCGCACCGTATAGCCCAAGTTGATCAGGGCATCTCGGAAAGCTCTTTGATCGTTGGGATCCTTGATGCCGGTGTACCAAAACGCATTGACCAGCTCGACATTGGGTTGTGACCTGACAAAGTAATCCAAGATGCGGCGGGGGTCAAAGAACCAGCCAATTTTTTGTTGAGCATAAAACATATTGTTTCCATCAACAAAGATGGAAACCCGTGTAACGGGATAGCGAAACATAAATTTAGTTAAGGTCGACTGGTCAGGAAAAGAGAATGAAAACGAGGGCGCTGATTAGCTTAACGCAAAGAGGGTTGCAACAGGGCAAAGGTGGCTGATGTCAGTTTTCTATCATAGCCAAAAGAGGGTCCCTTGGCTCCGGTTCCTAGCCTAGCAAAGGGGTTTCCTGGCAACTTAAGTTGGGTTCCGGCTGGGGCAGAGCAGGGCTGAACTTCAAGCGATCCACTTGGCTGAGGTAGAGCTCTGCCAATTGTCGGGCCAGGTTGCGGATGCGCCCAATGTAGAGGGTGCGCTCGGCCACGGCAATGACGCCGCGGGCATCGAGCAGGTTGAAGGTGTGGGAGCACTTGAGCACGTAGTCGTAGGCAGGCAAGAGCAGCGACACCGGTGGCTGCTCGGGAGTCACCGGTTTCTCTAGCTTCTGCTGCGTGGTTTCAATCAAGCGCTTGGCTTCAGCTTCGTAGAGGCGGAACAACTCCAACAGCATCTCGGGATCCGAGTACTCAAAGTTGTAGTAGGATTGCTCCACCTCATTTTGGAAATAGATTTGCCCATAGGTAATACGGCCCAGGGAAGGGTGCTCACTCCAGCAGAGATCGAAAACCGAATCCACCCCCTGCAGGTACATGGCTAGGCGCTCCAGCCCATAGGTAATTTCTACGGAAACGGGGTGGCAATCCTGCCCGCCTACTTGTTGGAAGTAGGTAAATTGGGTTATTTCCATGCCATCTAGCCAAACTTCCCAGCCTACGCCCCAGGCGCCGAGGGTAGGGGATTCCCAGTCGTCTTCCACAAAGCGAATGTCGTGCTCTGCCGGGTTGATGCCCAAAGCCCGTAGGCTGTCCAGGTACACCTCTTGGATGTCGTCGGGGGAGGGCTTGATCAGGACTTGGTACTGAAAGTAGTGCTGTAGACGGTTGGGGTTTTGGCCGTAGCGCCCATCGGTGGGGCGGCGGCAGGGCTCCACATAGGCCACTCGCCAGGGATCCGGCCCTAGAGCGCGCAAGAACGTGTGGGGGCTCATGGTGCCCGCCCCCTTTTCCAAGTCGTAGGGCTGGAGGATGAGGCAGCCTTGCTCCCCCCAAAACTGCTGCAGGCGTAGGATTAGGTCTTGAAAGGTTTGGGCTGACATAGAGATAGGGCGGAGAGCTTTCCCCATCCTACCAAGGCATCTCCCTTGCTCAGTCAATCAGCTCCTCCCAAACAGGTAGAACGGTGGAATCCCCGTCAAAGGCCTGTTGGAGGGCGCTCTCCCACAGCGTGCCCATTTTGGCCAGGCAGAGGCGGTGGGTGACTTTGAGCTAATTGGCCGGCACCCGACCAAGTCGAGGGGGGTTGGACTTCAGGGCCCATTGGGCCGCCTCCTCCAGTGCGTAGGAGAGGGTGGGTCCAAGATGGGCTTGCTGTGTCTCTTGAAGGCAATTCCCGACTGGAGATAATCAAGGCTGCGGCTCTGCCCTCCCACCAGGAAGCTGCCCTGGGCGTCGATGCCGTCTTTTTCTAGCTGCGGTTGGTCTTGCTTCTGAATGTGGCGGATCCCAGGTAGCGGGCCACGTCGTAGAGAGGGGGCAGGGTGAGGATGCCAAGACTGGAGCAAGGGGCTCTTAAAGCAGCGCCAAACCAATTTTGGCGCAGATCTCTTCGCGAAGCCGGGCAGTAATGGAGGCCTCGTCCAAATCGGCCAAGATCTGGGCGATGACCGTCCTGGGCCCCTCCGGTCCCCAACTGGCTCCCTGGGCCAGGTAGCGACGGGCCGCCTCGCCAAGAGCGTAGCAGGAAAAACCGGCCAAGACCGCCTGCGTCAGGGCTACCGAACCGTAGGCCCCTAGGGAGAATCCCCCGCTAAAGGGCAGGGATCCCCCCAGCAGGGTTTTCAGGGATCCCAGCCCCAGCAGCGCCACCCATTCTCCTGCTCCCAGGCTGAGCATGCTGAGGACAATCTTTTGCAGCAGTTGTGTGGCTCCGGCGGTGCTCATGGGCCAGCCGTAGAGGCGGGCCAGGCGCAGGATGAGGGCAATATCCAAAGCCAGCCCCCCCAGGGTATCGAGGAGAGTGATGGGGTTGAGGGCGACGGCCAGAGCCTTGGTGCGGGCGGCGGCGGCAATGAGATCTTGGGCTTGGTGGGCGCGGCTTTGCAGCTTGCGCTCGATGACTTTCTGGTTGACGCGATCGGCAAAGAGGAGGGCATTGAGAGCTAGCAGGGAGCGCCCTTCCCGATGCAAGACCTCTAGGATTTTCAGGCGTAGGGCATCGACTTGGGGGGGACCGATCTCCATCTCCACGCCAAAGCTGCCATCTGGCTTCTGCACCAAGCGTGGCACGCGCGGCGAGGCTGCCACCAGGACAATCTCGTCAGGGGAAAGAAGCTGCCGCACCCGTTCGTTGCGGATCTTGTCGTAGATGGCCTGGCGATCCGCCTCTGGGTACTGGTCAATTTTGTTGAACACCAGCAGCAGGGGCTTGCCTGCCTCCCGCAGAGTCGCTAGGGCCTCAAACTCCACCCGCGTCAGATCCCCGCAGACCACAAAGAGGATGAGATCCGCCCGCTGGGCCACCTCCTGGGCCAGCTGCGCCCGCTCTTGGCCGTCTACTTCATCCAGACCGGGGGTGTCGATCAGCTCCAGACGCGATCCCTGCCAGTGGCTAACCTGAACTGACTGCACTGAGGCCGGCGGCAGGTGGGATCCCTGCAGGGCCTTGCCAGAGGAGGAGTGGGGACGAGTTTCCCAACTGATGTTCCAAGCTGCCGTTTGCTGGGTGCGGGTGGTGCCATGGGTAGGCCCTGTCTGGAAGACCGGCTCCCCTAGGAGAGCATTGAGCAGAGAGGACTTGCCTCGCCCCACCAGGCCGAAGGCAGCGATGTGGATCACCTCAGTTTCCAACTTGTCCAAGAGCGCTTGCAAGTTCTCCAGCTCCCTTTCTAGGCCCGCGATCTCTTGGGGGCGCAGATCCAGTTGGGCCACCCACTGGCGCAGGCTGCGCTTGGCTTGTTGGTAATGGAGATCGTCTTGCAGAGTGTTGCGGCGAGCCATAGCCGTAGCGCCCAGTGGTAGCGGAGAACAACCCAAAAGAGGCAGATTCAACAATCAACAATACCAACGATGCAGAAAAGCCGAGCTCAAGGCAAGGCAGTTAGCCTTCCCGAGGGCAAAACCCTTGAGAGGCCATTTTCCCTCGCCACCTAAACGGCGCGGCCCCAGAACCAGCTCTCCTCCCACACCTGCTCAACGGCCAGGAAATAAGGGTACCAGCTTCCAAAGTAGCTGCAGCCAACCTCCACTGCTGGGGGGTTCTGAACCAACCTTAGCCTGGCCGGAATTGGTCAACCAGGTATGATGGAAAAAAGGGGTCGGGAAAGCGATACTATGCTGACCAAGGGCTGGATTGTGTTCAGCCGAGCCAGGGGGTTGGGAAGGGTAGGCCTGGTCAGCTTGGGCTTAGTGCTGTTGGGCTGTAGCCCCCCAGGCTTTCGTACCCCACCTCCTAGCTTGAGCAACAGCGGGCTCAACAGCATTTTCCCCGATGGGGAGCCTGCTTTGAGTGGGGATGGTCGCTACCTAGTGTTTTCCTCAGCCCGCAGCGGCAGTCAGGATATTTTTCTCTACGACATGGTGGAGCGGCGGCTGGTGGACTTGCCCGGGCTTAATTCCAGCGACGTGGCTGCCAGCTCGCCCGACATCAGTGCCGATGGCCGCTACATCGTTTACGTGTCCAATGCGCTGGGCAAATCGGAGATCTTTCTCTACGACCGCGAAACCCGTCGGGTTGAGAACATCAGCAGCCGGGTGCCAGGGGATGTGCGCAACCCCACCATCAGCGGCGATGGCCGCTTTATTGCCTTTGAGAGTAACGGTCGAGGACAGTGGCACATCGAGATCTTTGACCGCGGCCCGGCAGCGGCCACGCGGCCCTCTGCCCCCAGCTCCTCCCCTGACGGCAACAATCCCAGTAATCCCTAAAGAGAGCCCGCTGCTTGGATCGCCGCCCTAGCCCCTCTGGATTTGTCGCATGGTTGCTGCCTTTGCCCAACGCCTTGAGCCGCTGCGCTCCAATGTCTTCGACCAGCTAGACCAGGCCAAGTGGGAGGCGCGGCGCCTGGGCGTAGATGTTATCGACCTGTCTCTGGGATCCTCGGATCTGCCCCCGCCTCCGGAAGCGCTGGCAGCCATTCAGAGGGCCCTGGCAGATCCCTCCACCTATGGCTACACCCTGTTTCACGATACCGCTGAGTTCCGCGCTGCCTGTGCCCAGTGGTACCAGAGGAAGTTCGGCCTAGCCATTGACCCCGAAACGGAGGTGCTGCCCTTGATTGGATCCCAGCAGGGCACAGCCCTTCTACCGCTGGCCCTGCTCAACCCCGGGGATATTGCCTTGGTTACCGACCCTGGCTACCCCTCCCATGTGGGTGGGATCCATCTAGCGGGCGGGATCCCTTACTACTTGCCTCTACGGGTGGAAAACCGTTTCCTGCCCCAGTGGGACGAGATCCCAGCAGAGATCTGTCGCCGGGCCCGCCTCTTGGTGCTGAGCTACCCCCACAACCCCACCACCGCCACCGTCACCCCGGAGTTTTGGCAGGAGACGCTGCAGTTTTGTCAGCAGCACGACATCCTCCTGGCCCATGACTTCCCCTACGTGGACTGGCGTTTTGACGGCCAGGTGGCCCCTTCGGCGCTGCAGGCGGATCCCGACAAGACCCGCACCATCGAGTTCTTTTCCCTCTCCAAGTCCTACCACATGGGTGGGTTCCGGGTGGCCTATGCCATCGGCAGCCGCGAGCTGATCCAAGCTTTGCGCCTGGTGAAGTCCACCATTGACTTCCATCAGTACCAGGGCATTCTGCGGGGGGCAGCGGCGGCCTTGGCGGCTCCCGATAGCTTCTTGGATCACTGGCGGCAGGTGTACCGCGAGCGGCGAGATCTGGCGGTGGCCGCTCTGCACCGCATCGGCTGGCCCGTGCCCCTACCGGAGGCCACCATGTACCTGTGGGCGCCCTTGCCCGAGTTTTATCGGGGATCCTCGGCCCAGTTTTGTCTGGACTTGGTGAGGACTACCGGCGTTGCCCTGTCGCCGGGCTCTGGCTTTGGTTCCAGGGGCGAAGGCTATGTGCGCTTTGC
>NZ_JANSIV010000042.1:0-22240 GCF_047502705.1 Synechococcus sp. H70.1 | reverse complement strand
GGAGAGGGGAGCTAGAGCTGCAGGTTCGCAACAGCGTTGGCTAGCAACAGCTGTGGTTTCCTTGCCGCAGCTTTTTCCAGTTTCATCAGGTTTTTGCAGACGAGGGGGATTGGCTGCGTCAGAGTGCCGGAAAGCCCTGTACTGGGCAAGGATTGGCAAAGACAGGAGTCATGGGCTGTAGCCAGCCGGTGTCGGGTAATCTGAGCCAGGATAGGAGTTGTGTTGGCGGAGTTGGCTCCTGAGGGGCATGGAGAAGGAAACGCTCGAGAGTTTTTTGTCCATCCGGGGGGTGATGGGGGTGGCGCTCCTGAGTCGGACAGGCCGCCCTTTTTTCTATCGCTCTTTTCAGAACTTGGACAGCCGGCAGCAGCAAGCCCTTGTCGAAGGGCTGTTTCAGGTTTTGGAAACCATGCCCCCAGGCCTTGACTACTTTGACTTTCAGTTTGCCGAGCAACGGGTCTTTGTCTACCCCTTAGGGCCGGAGTGGGTGTTGCTGGTGGCAGTCAATGACGAGCTGGTGATGCCGGTTTACACCTTGGCCGTTAACCGCCTGCGAGCCGAGCTGCAACAGGATACGCCGAAGGGCCTGGCCACCTTGCGCCTGTTGACCAGCCAGGCGGAGGCCGTCCGGAACCCTACCCAACCCAGCTCCACCCTGGCAGAAGGCAAGCCCACAGCAAAGGAGGAGGCAACCCAGCCAGCAGCGACAGGCAGCCGCCTGCAGATGGATGTCTTCGTGCAATCTCTCAATCGCCTCTGCCAGATCACGAGCGGCTATTTGGGCAAGGCAGTGATCGTCAACTACTGGAAGGCAGCGCGGCAGGAAGTGGTAGAACGCCAGGGATCCCTAGCCGAGTGGCTCAACCAGTTCGAGATCGAGCGCAGCGGCCAAATCCACTACCGGGGCACCCTCAAGGAGCTGGACGAATCTCAGCAAAAGGTGCTGCAGGACTGGGTACTGGCTTTTTTTCGCCGCTGCGAAGCAGTGATCCACGACTTTCGCAACGTGATCAAGTCCGCCAACTGGCGCCTGTAACCTCCCCCACAGGGCTTCCGCGCCGCCTTTTTCGGTGATATGATTAATTACTGCCTTTTAGGCACTAGGGCTGTTAACTCAGAGGTAGAGTACCACCTTGACACGGTGGGAGCCGCTGGTTCGATTCCAGCACAGCCCAGCACCAGCCAGCTAGTAAAGGCCGCAGGGATGGGATCCGGAGGTGCCGCGGGCTCTCAAGGGCCCGCTACTCTCCAGAGGCAGAGTTCTCTCTGGCTTAGGGATCCCTATACTGGAGTAGAGACCCTGGAAGGCACCGGAGTGGCAAGGGTAGCATTAGGTCAAACTGCAACAGGGGGAAACGACCAATGGGATTGTTCGAGCGGGTCAGCCGAATCATTAGAGCCAACCTCAACGCGTTGATCAACGCCGCCGAAGATCCAGAGAAGATCCTGAACCAAACCATTCAGGACATGGCCGAGGATCACTACCAAATGCGGCAGGCAGTTGCCCAGGCCATTGCTGCCCAGAAGCGCCTGGAGCGGCAGTATGAGCAGGCGCAGCAAAGCGTGGAGGAGTGGCACAGGCGCGCCGAGTTGGCTTTGCGCAACAACAACGAGGCGCTGGCCCGGGAAGCGCTAGTGCGCAAGAAAACCTTTGCCGAAACCGCCCAAAGTCTAAAACGGCAGTTGGATGAGCAAACCAGGCAGGTGGAGCTCCTGAAAACCAACATGACCAAGCTAGAGAGCAAGATTGCCGAGGCCAAGACCAAGAAGGATATGCTCATTGCGCGGGCCCGGGCGGCCAAGGCTTCCCAGCAAATTAACCAGGTCATTGGACGGGTGGACGCCACTAGCGCCTTTGCTGCCTTCGAGCGGATGGAAGAGAAGGTAAACGCCCTGGAGGCCCAATCAGCGGCAGTGGCGGAGCTGGCAGTAGACAACTTGGAACAGCAGTTTGCTGCCCTAGAAGCAGGTGGAGCGGATGTGGATCACGAGCTGAGGATGCTGAAGGCAGCAATACAGGGCCAATTGACCGCTGGAGAGCAGAAGGCTCTGCCTCGAGAGCCATCTGCTGCCACTAGCGAGAGCAAGGTAGATGCAGAGCTAGAAAGTCTGCGCCGCGAAATTGATCTGCTTTGAAGACTCCGAGGGGGGTTGGGCTTTCCCAAGCCAGGAGATGTAGTAAGCTAGGCCAAGGGTCCATTGGTCTGCCTCTAGCGGGGCTAGCATAGCCGTCCTACGTCTTTGCAAGAGACCAAGCAGCGATGACAACAGCGAGTATCAAGCCTCTCCTGGATGCCAAGCAACTGTTGCAGGCTTATGCCTCTGGCCAGCGGGATTTTTCTAGAACCAACCTGAGCGGGGCCCAGTTGAGTGGTGTCAGCTTGAGGGGGATTATCCTGCGGGAGGCAGACTTAAGTGGGGCGGACCTGCGCGAGGCAGATTTGTCAGGGGCGGATCTCTCAGGGGCTGACCTGCGCGGAGCCAAGCTGCGGCGGGTGAACCTCATCGGGGCCAAGCTGGTCAAGGCCGATCTGCGGGGGGCCAACCTCTACCGAGCCAAGTTGCTCAGAGCCGATCTCAGCGAGGCCGATCTCAGCCGGGCCGATCTGCGCCTTGGCGCCGATCTGCGCGGAGCCGTCATCACCAACACCCGCTTTCGCGGCGCCCTCTACGACGAGTACACCAAGTTTCCGGAGGGGTTCAACCCTGTTGAAATGGGGATGTAGGTCTGCCTCAGGGGAGCAGGTCTTGCCACAGGTAGGCTGCGCCCGCAGCCGCCACCATGAAGGGTGGGTTGTGCAAGTCTGGCTTGTTGTAGCGCAAGGGTTCCCCCTTCAGATCTGTGACACTTCCCCCGGCCTGCTCGACAAGGCAGTGGGCAGCAGCCGTATCCCACTCCAGGGTTGGGCCAAAGCGGGGGTAGAGGTGGGCGGATCCCTCGGCCACCAGGCAAAACTTGAGGGCGCTGCCCACGGACTTGACTTCGAGAGAACCGTAGCGCCGTTGCAGCCGCTCCAGAAACCGCTCTGTTTCCGCGTCTCTGTGGGAGCGGCTAGCCACCACCTGCAAAGGCGGCTGGGCGGGCGGGTGGGCGCGGATGGGTTCATCGCCTTTGTAGGCCCCCAGCCCTCGCGCAGTCCTGTAGGTAAGACCCAGCGCTGGGGCATGGACGACGCCTAAGATGGGGATCCCTGCCTCGACAAGGGCAATGTTGACAGTAAACTGGCCGCTGCCTTCGAGAAACTCGCGCGTGCCATCTAGGGGATCCACCAACCAGAACTGTTGCCACTGGTGGCGCTCTCCGTAGGGAATGCCGCCGGATTCTTCCGACAGCACGGGGATCGCAGGGGTCAGATCTTGCAGGCCCTGCAAGATTAGGCGGTGGGCAGCCAGATCCGCCTCAGTTAGGGGGGAGGCATCTGCTTTGCGTTCGACCTGCAGCGATCCTTGCCGATAAAAGAGCAAGATGGCCTGCCCTGCTGCTTCTGCCAGGCGGCACACCTTGGGTAGGAGAGCGGCCAGCTCTGGAGTCTGCACAGATCCCTCCCAAAGCTAGCGACGCACCGGAATACCGTGGGCAGCCAAGTCAGCTTTGATCTGCTCAATCGTCAGCTGGCCGTAGTGGAGCAGCGAAGCCAACAGGGCTGCTTCTGCCCCCCCCTCTTGGAGAGCTTGGCGGATGTGGGCACACCCTCCTGCTCCTCCTGAGGCAATCACTGGCACCGGCACTGCCTCAACCACCCGCCGCGTCAGCTCCAGGTCGTAGCCAGCTTGGGTGCCGTCGGTGTCCATGCTGGTGAGCAAGATCTCCCCTGCCCCGCGCTCGGCAACTGTCTTGGCCCACTCCACCGCGTCCAGCCCTGTTGGCTCCCGCCCACCGCGCACGTACACTTCCCATCCCCCCCCTTGGGGTTTAGCACGGGCGTCAATGGCCACCACGATGCACTGGGAGCCAAAGCGGCGGCTGGCTTGGGTAACGAGATCTGGATCCCGAACCGCCGCCGAGTTGAGGCTCACCTTGTCGGCCCCGGCCCGCAACAGTTGCCGGATACCTTCCACATCCCGGATCCCGCCTCCCACCGTGAGGGGGATAAACACCTGCTCGGCGGTGCGTCGCACCACCTCCAGCAAGATCCTCCGCTCCTCGTGAGTGGCAGTAATGTCCAAGAAAACCAATTCATCGGCTCCTGCCCGGTCGTAGGCCTGGGCCAGTTCCACCGGATCGCCGGCATCGCGCAGCTGCGCAAACTGGATCCCTTTGACCACCCGCCCCGCCGCCACATCCAGACAGGGAATGATCCGCTTGGCCAACATGCCCCCTCTCTAGAACTCTGCCCCGCGGCTGCCACTAGCAATCGGGATCTCTAGGCAAAGCTGATGATCAAGAAGGGCTCCTGAAACTTGGCTCCGCTTACCTGCCGGCCTGCCAGGGTGGGGGGCAAGCACAAGTTGCGCCGCTGATCCCCGGCGGTGATGGTCAGTTCTGGCCCAGATTGGCTTAGCTCGATTTGGGCTTTGCTAAAGCCGGGAAGAAACAGCTTCACAGTGCCGGATCCCTCGTCAATGGCTACAGGCGGCGGCACTTCGGGCACGGCAAAGATCCCACTTACCGCTTCCTCCAACGCTGACCAGTCAGATCCCTGGCGCTGCGGCAGGGTGCGCACCGGCAGAGGAGAAAACTCAGCCGCCGACACCTCTCCAGGAACCAGCGGCATGACCCAGAGGCCAGCCACTGTCAGTCCCACCATTTGGGCACTGCCCCAGAGGTAGCGAGCAGTCTGCACGGCCATCGGATCCGGGGTGGTTACCAAGTGGGCCAACACGCGGCGCGGATTGGCAAGAGCACGGCGCCCCTCTTCGAAGAGGTTAGTCATCCCCCCCAGGCGAGTTAGCAAATCCTCTAAGGACGAGAACTCCAGTGTTGTTACAGAGCGTAGCAGCGGCTCGACGAAGGGAAGGAGAGTTTTGGCCAAATCGGATTGGAGGAAAGCCTGGGAAGCTCGCCGCCAGTACCAACTGGCCACCTCCGGGATGCCAAAAGCCCGCAAGGTGGTCAGATCCCCCGGGCCATCGTAGAGGATGCAGTCGTATTGACCGCTGGCCTCGTAGCGGCGCAGGGCTTCCAGAGCCAGAGCCTGATCCATCCCTGGCAACACCCCCAGCTCTTGCCCGTAGATCTCTTGGAAAAGGGGAGTGCGCAGGTATTGAGCTCCCAGCTCTTTGGCCGCCGTCCAGTACCGCTCCAGAAGCTGGGTTGTGCGCAGCTGCACTACGTCCAAATTGGCAGCAATGGTTACCGGCTCGCCAGAAAGTGGGATCCCACCTAGAAGCATCTCCAACCCCGGCCCCGCCTGATGGCCCACTAGCAGCACCCGCCGCCCCTGCTGGGCTGCTGCCCGCGCCACGGCCACAGCTAGAGTGCTTCGGCCTGTACCCCCCTTCCCCAAGAAGGTCAGGATCTGGCTCATTCTCGCTCTCCTGACTCGCCGTAGATGTCGATGTACAGCGATTGCCCTGCCAACTGGGCTGCCGCTGTCATCACCTGCCGAATGGCCTGCAAGGTACGCCCACCTCGCCCCAACACCCGACCGCGATCTTTGGGATCAAAGGCTAGCCGCAACCAGACCTTGCGTCCTCCACAGGTGGTTTCCACATCTGTCTGCAGGGGGCCGCTGCTAAGGAGCGGCTCAATCAAAAGATGGGCAAGGGTCTCGTAATCTGGCATGGGAGGCAAAACTCAACCTAACCGCCAGCGTAGCTGAACCTAGGCCTCAGTGGCCTCCTCAGGCTGAGGTGTTTCCTCTGCCTGCTCTGCCTTCTCGCCAGATTCCTCGGGAGGGAGCCCGGCTTCAGACTTGGCAATGGCTGGAATACGAATCGAGGCCACCACGCCACCCTCACCGGCCTTCAACATCTCATAGATGCCAGCCTTTCTAAGGAGGCTGTCTACCGTATCCGTGGGCTTGGCACCGCGCCGCAGCCACTTGAGTAGGCCCGCTGTCTCCAGAACCGTCTCCTTGGTACGTGGGTTATAGTAGCCCAACTCCTCCAGCGGGCGACCTTCTCGGCGAGACCTACTGTCAATAGCAATGATGCGATAGCTGGGTTGGTGCTTTTTTCCAAAACGCTTGAGCCGCAACTTAACCATGGGGTATCTGCTCCTTGGAGATGCTCCGCAAGCCGTGTGGAGTTGTCTAGGAAACAGAAATCGACCACCTCGCCACTGCTGCAGGTCTCTTCCTAGAGGCTGGGTCGGCTGGTCGATCAACACAGGCTTTCTATTCTAGTCAATTTCCCCCCTACCAGCAAAAGTGCCGACTCAAGCCCAGAGAAGGATCTTCATGGCAAAGTTGAAGAGGAAACCCAAGGCTACCCACAGTTCCATGATTACCTACAGCGACTTGACCGAAGAGCAGCGCCAGCTCTACCTCAAAGCCCTGATTGCAGTAGCCCGCGCGGACGGCCATCTAGATGAAGAGGAAACCCACTTCTTTCTACGGATTGCTGAAGGAATGGGCATTGACAAGGAGGTCGCTCAGGGCTACCTGGCGGAGGAGACGGGCCCAATCCTCGACATTGGCCAGATTCCTCCTCTACACAATGCAGCCGGGGCTTTAATCCTCCGCGATCTGGCAGCGATGGCGGTGGTCAACAATGAGCTGGGAGAAAAAGAAGAGGACCTGATTTTTGCAATCGGCAAGGCCATGCAGTTTAGCCAGGAGGAGATCAATGAGTTCCTCGACTGGGCCTTCATGGGCCTGCAGTGGCAACTGAAAAGTGCCGCTCTGCTGCAGCGGTATGCCCAGACTCCTGCCAGCAACACCGCCGCCATGCCCTAGCTGAGGTAGTGATCCAGAGCCCGCTGCAACTCTTCCAGCTCCACCTCAAGGTTACCGCTCTCAACGGCATGGCGGATGCAGTGGCGGATGTGATCGTTGAGGATAAGCCGCGCCAGCCGATCCAGGGCTCCCTTGACGGCGGCAATTTGTAGCAGCACATCCGGGCAGGGTTGATCCTCCTCAATCATGGCGCGGATCCCGCGCACATGCCCCTCAATGCGAGCCAGGCGGTGAATGAGCTTGCGCCGTGATTGGGGAGTGTGGCGGTGAGGCTGGGCCCGCCCCGAGAGGGGGGGGCGCTCCAGCGCTAGTTCCCACTCCTCCTCCCAATCGGGTTCTCCAGGGGGCGGAGGAGTAGAGCCAGTCTGAAGCGGGGGGATAGGATCGGTCATAAGAGAGGTAGAGAACTGTCTGCATGATACCGCTTGCTTTTCCCCAAGCAGGTGGAGGTGCTCTACAATAAGGGGAGATATGAAATTTTGTAAATCCTCTCATCGCTTGGCTTCATGACCTCTGTACTCTCCCCCTTTGGCCCCGTAGAAGCGGATCTAGAGCGTTTGCGCCAGAACTTGGCGCGGCTAGTTAGCGCCAAACACCCCATTCTGGCCATGGCTGCTGAACATCTGTTTTCAGTGGGGGGGAAAGGGATCCGACCGGCAATTGTGCTCCTGATTGCGCGGGCCACTACGCCCGATGGGGAGATCACCCCCCAGCATTGGCGCCTGGCGGAAATTACCGAGATGATCCACACCGCCAGCCTGGTGCACGACGACGTCATTGACACTGCTACGGTGCGGCGCGGCGTCAACACAGTCAACACCCTTTTCGATAACCGGGTGGCGGTGCTGGCAGGGGATTACCTGTTTGGGCAGGCAGCCTGGTACTTGGCCAACCTGGACAATCTGGAGGTAGTGAAGCTCCTGTCCAAAGTCATCATGGACCTGCCAGAGGGAGAGGTGCGCCAGAGCCTCTCTCGCTTTGATCCCGACGTATCCCTGGAAGAGTACCTGGCCAAAACCTTCTACAAAACCGCTTCCCTGATTTCTGGCAGTGCTAAGGCAGCGGGTCTCCTGAGCGGGGTTAGTCCCGAGGTGGCCGATCGCCTCTTTGACTTCGGCCGCGACCTAGGCATTGCCTTCCAAATCGTAGACGATCTGCTGGATTTCACCGCCTCGGCGGAGAGGCTCGGCAAGCCAGTGGGATCCGACCTTATCCAAGGCAACCTGACAGCACCCGTTTTGTTTGCTCTAGAGGAGTTCCCGCAGATGCGGGAGCTCATCCTCCGAGAGCTGGCCGAGCCCCAGGATCTCCAGCAGGTCTTGGAGTGGGTCTACCAAAGTGAGGGGATCCCGCGCTCCCGCCAGTTGGCGCGCGACTATGCCCAACGGGCGGCCGAGGCCCTGGAGGTTCTGCCGGACTCTGAAGCACGCCAGGCTTTGTTTCAGATGGTGGAGTATGTCCTTGAGCGGCCTTGCTAGGAGGTTGCTACGGGGATAGGCTTGAGGCTTGAGCTGCCGCTGCAGAGAGCTCAGGATAGGTGGGCGGGGTGAAAAAGCGCAGGCGGTGAGGTGGCCAAAAGCGAAAGATGGTGTTGCCGATAATGTTTTCTTTCGGCAAAAAGCCCCAGATGTGTGAGTCCTGGCTATCGTTGCGGTTGTCCCCCATGACAAAGTAAGAGTTAGGAGGGACAACAAATTCAGATCCCTGGTTGGGCACACCAGGGCAGCGCTCGCCGGGGCAGGAGTAGTCGGGGGGAGCGTAGATGTAGTTCTCCTGGAGCGGAATGCCGTTGACGATCACCTTGCCCTCGGCAATGCGAATGCGATCCCCTGGCAGGCCAATCACCCGCTTGATGTAGGCCCCGTCGAAGTTCAGCTTGGCAGGTGGGTAGAAGACAATGATATCGCCGCGTCTGGGGGCGCTGAAGCGGTAGCTGACCTTCTCCACCACCAGCCGATCCCCTTCTTCCAAGGTGGGCAGCATGGAATCCGAGGGGATCCAGCGCGCCTCCGCCACAAAGGTGCGAATGCCAAAGGCCAACAGGAGCGCCAGCACTACTGTCAGCAGGTTCTCCCGCTGGGTCTGCCACCAGGTGCGGGATTCCAAGGTGGCAGGGGTTTTCCTCGCTGACGACTCGGCCTTGGGCGGAGAAGTTGGATCTTTGGACGGCATGGCGGCTAGTGCACAAGACTGCCCGCTCTCAAGATTATCGCACCCAGCTCAACAGAATGGGAGGCCGTCCCCTTCAGCTTGTACTGGATAGCGGAGGGTAGCATAGAATTGGTGCCTTGCTGTGAGCCCCCATGACGATTTCAACAGAAGAGCGCCTGGAGCGGCTCGAGCGCTTGGCTGAGACCAACAGCCAGGCAATAGCTCGCCTCAGCCAACAACAAGGGGAGATTCTGGATCGGATCGATCGGCTTGCAGGAGATACCCAAAAGCTCTCGGAGGGCGTCGAGAAAATGTCAGGCGACCTGGAAAAACTGACTTTTAAATTCGACACCGCTCAGAGCAGCGGAGAACGGCTAGAACGTCTAGCCACCAGCCTCATTGCTGGGGCCACCATCAGCATTATTGCCGGAGTCATTTTGGTGCTGTTGCGGGAGGGATCCCGCTAGAAAAAAGCCGCTGGGTTCGCAGAAGGGGGGAGCCAGCAAAACCCAGCAGAGTACCTTGGTAACCCTCCGTCCCGCTACCCCGGACAGTGCCGAAAGCCAGTCAGTAAGCGGAACTAGGAACTGTCTAGGGGCGTCTTGACAGCGCCTTTACGAGTCCAACGGTGGACCCATCTCGGCGGGGGCGACAGTCAGATGCGGATCCTGGCAAGTCGGGCACCGGGTCGTAGCCCCCCGGATGCCAAGGGTGACAGCGGCAGAGGCGGCGGATCCCTAGCCAACTGCCTCGGATGGCACCGTAGCGCCGCACCGCTTCCAGGGTGTATTGGGAGCAGGTGGGGTAGTAGCGACAGGCAGGTGGTAGCAGAGGGGAGATGGCCACCTGGTAACCTCGGATTAGGACAATCAGGCCACGGGTCAAGAGATGTTCCAACATGAGCAAGCCCCTGCCTGGGTGGAGGCGTCAAGCAAGCAATCCCACTCTGGTCTACAAAGCTACCAAGGAAGTTGATGCCGACCGCTGGAGCTCTGACAACAACAAGGCTGGGTACTCTTTGTAAGGCCAAGCAAAAGCGTGGCGAAAAGCCGCCTCCTGACAACGCTTGAGCTGCTCAAAATCAATGATGTCGTGGGTCAGTAGGTTCTCGTACTCAAACGGCAGGCGCACATTGTGCAGGCCAGCGTTGTCAGTGCAGATAGCAATATCCACCCCTGCCGCAAAGCAGCGGTCGAAGACAATCTTGAGAGGCTCCAAACTGGGCAGCGTCCCTGTCTTCAAGTAAGTGGTAGGGCAAACTTCCAGACATTGGCCCCGCCGTGCTAGCTCTGGCAGGAGCTCTGGGTAGTGGAGAGGGATCTGAATACCATGGCCAATCCGCAGAACGTAGGGCAGCAGCTCTGGATAGCAGCCATCCAGCGTCTCATAGAGGTGGGCAGTAGTTTTGAGGCCGCGGGCCAGGGCATACTTGAAGAGCTCAATCCACTCGTCCAGCCGCTCCCTGTAGGCCTTATCTCCGCCGGCCAGGTCAATGCCACTCACATACTCCGACTCAGCGGCTGCCTCAACCATGGCACGGTTGATGTGGCTAGGCAGGCGGGAGTGCAAACACACAATCTGCGTGGTGATGATGGGATATTCTCGCTGCTGGCAGGCCTGCCCCACTATCTCAATGACTTGCCGCATTTGCTTGAGGCGATCTGCCTCGTCGAGGCTGGGGTCCGTGCGCAGGTAGGGGGTGTAGCGAATTTCTAGATAGGCCAAGTCTTCAAAGACATAGGCCCCTCGAATGAGGCGGTAGATGAAATAGGGTAAGCTTTCTAGGGTCTGCACCTGCTCCACCAGCGTGTGCAGCTCTAGGTACTCCTCCAGGGTGTTGCGGGGGCGGGTGTAAAATTCCTCAAATTCGGCGTAGTCGGGAAAGCGCTCCGCCAAGGGAGAGCCATGGCGGTGCAAATAGCGCCATAGGATCCTAGGAACAACTGAGCCGCCCAGGTGGCGGTGCAACTCCGCATGCAGTGCCATCTTTGAGCCTCTCCTAGCTGTCTGCAGGAGACAGATCTGGCTTGAATTGTTAAGAACTACTTCTACTCTAGCGGCGGTAGCCTTGTCCAGGGACGAGCGCGCATGGCCAGGGAGGTTATCCCTCCCCGGGGATGCAGTTTTCTGGAGCAGCGATCCCGGCTAGAAGCAAAGGGGGACAACTGGGAAAGCGCCTTAAGATAGTCCTGGGGGTTGTTGAGTGAAGAGACTCAGGGGCCTCCCAGGAGAGGGAGGTCTGCTGCAGCTGACGTCCCTTCCCCAATATGAACTTGGCGTAACCGAGGTTCCCTTCATGGCGCTGCCTAGCTTGTACGAGTTTCCTTGGCTAACCACGGTCATCGTCTACCCGGTGGTAGCTGCTCTCTTTATCCCGTTGATCCCGGCGCCGGCCGGGGATCCCAGCACCCGCGCCTATGCCCAAAAGTTGGCAGAGCGGATCCGCTGGTTTGCCCTGTTTGTTGCGGTCACTGACCTGCTGATTCTGCTAGCGGGTTTCTATGTCGGCTACGACCCCGCTCAGGCCGGGCTGCAATTGCTGGAGCGTTACCCCTGGGTGCCGCAGGTGGGCTTGAGCTGGTCGGTGGGGGCAGATGGCCTTTCCATGCCGCTCATTTTGCTCACAGCTTTTGTAACCACGCTTGCCATCTTGGCCGCTTGGCCGGTTACCCTCAAGCCGCGCCTATTTTACTTTCTCATGTTGGCCATGTACGGCGGGCAGATTGGGGTGTTCGCCGTGCAGGACATGTTGCTGTTCTTCCTAATGTGGGAGCTGGAGCTGATCCCGGTGTATTTGCTCCTCTCTATTTGGGGGGGGTATCACCGCCTCTATGCGGCTACCAAGTTCATTCTCTACACTGCCCTCAGCTCGCTGTTTATCCTGGTGGCGGGCCTGGCCATGGCCTTCTACGGGGATCCCATCAGCTTTGACATGACGGATCTGGCCCATAAGGCCTATCCGCTAAACTTGCAGGTGCTGCTGTACGGGGCCTTCCTGATTGCCTACGGAGTAAAGCTGCCCATTTTCCCCCTGCACACCTGGCTGCCCGATGCCCACGGCGAAGCCACGGCGCCAGTTCACATGTTGCTGGCCGGGATCCTGCTCAAGATGGGGGGCTATGCCCTAATGCGCATGAACGCGGGCATGCTGCCGGATGCCCATCTCTACTTTGCGCCGGTCTTAATCGTGCTGGGGGTGGTGAACATTATCTTTGCCGCCCTCACCTCCTTTGCCCAGCGCAACCTCAAGCGCAAGATTGCCTACTCCTCCATTAGCCACATGGGCTTTGTCCTCATCGGGATTGGATCCCTGACGGAGACCGGCATGAGCGGCGCCATGCTGCAGATGATCTCCCACGGGCTAATTGGGGCCAGCCTATTCTTCTTGGTGGGGGCCACCTACGACCGCACCCATACGCTGGAGCTGGAGGAAATGGGCGGCGTTGGCCTGAAGATGCCCAAGATTTTCTCCATGTTCACCGCCTGCTCGCTGGCCTCTCTGGCCCTGCCTGGCATGAGCGGCTTTGTGGCTGAGCTGATGGTCTTTATCGGCATGGCCACCAGCGATGCCTACTCCCTTCCCTTCCGGCTGGTGGTGGTTTTCTTAGCAGCTGTCGGGGTGATCCTGACTCCCATCTACCTGCTGTCAATGCTGCGCCAGATTTTCTTTGGGCCAGAAAACAAAGAGCTCACCGCCCACGAAGAATTGGTGGATGCCGAGCCGCGGGAGGTGTTCATCATTGCCTGTTTGCTTATCCCTGTCATTGGCATTGGGCTGTATCCCAAGCTGGTGACCAGCCTCTACGACCAGTCCACCAATGCCCTGGTGGCTCTACTGCGGCAGGAACTGGCCTCCGCTGGTCCAGCAGTTGCCCAAGCCCCTGCCCTTTACACCCCTGAGCCAAATTGAGGAGAGGGAAGCTGGGGCAGCTCGTCGGCAGGACACGCCGCTGGCGTAGCTAGCCTTGGCTTTTTTCTCCACTGGCTTGAACTCGCATCCAGCCAAACAACGTTCCAACCGTCAGTTGGATCGTTTGGGCAAAAGCGGGAACGGGGATAACCTCTTGTGGATCCTCATGCACTGTTGGCTGCTGTCCGGCAGGATAGGCGAAAACGACCCTTTCTTCGGGAGCTACGATCCACCCCATCTGGCAGCCGTGGGCCAAGCCAATCAAGATTTTTTTGACCAGCTTCGTTTGATTTTGATCGGGAGAGAGAATCTCGATCACCCAATCTGGGCAAAAGGGTATGAGGTTTTGAATGGTGCCATCCTCATCCACAGGGATCCGATCCCAGGCAATGACAGAGATATCGGGCACAATGGCATAGCCGGCAAAGGTGGAGCGCAATTCTGGAAATGCCCATCCGAGGCGTTTGGGTTTGAGGTTTGCGTTGATAAAAGAAGTTAGCTCCCCCTGCAGTAGGCTGTGCTTTCCCTGTGGCATGGGCTTCTGGATAATCTCTCCCTCAATGAATTCGCTGGCGGGCTGAGTTTCTGGCTGCCGCAGAAACTCTTCCAGAGTTAGGGGCTTGGCAGACAGACTGACCATAATTTGCTCCTATCAAGCTGGCCTCTGAATGATCTAATCAAACGGATCTCTGTCGCGCTGTCGCAGAGTGGCTTGGTAGTCGTAGGGGCTCTTGCCGGAAAACAAACCCATCAGCGGCCCTAAGATGGCCCCAAACACAAAGCCGCCTGCATGGGCCCAGTAGGCGATCCCTCCACCCTCCATGCCAATATTGATAGGAGTCTGCAAGCTGGCAATACCATAAAACGCCTGTTGCACAAACCAAAAACCTAGGAATACCCAGGCAGGAATGTAGACGGTTGTGGTAAAAATGCCCAGGGGTACCAGAGTTAGGATCTCCGCCTGCGGGAAACGCAAGATATAAGCTCCCAACACCCCTGCGATGGCCCCACTTGCTCCTAGAGAGGGAATGGTGGACTCCATATCGAAAAACCACTGGGCTAGGGCGGCCAAGGCTCCACAAGTTAGGTAAAAAATGAGGTAGCGCACGTGGCCCAGGCGATCCTCAACATTGTTGCCAAAGACCCACAAAAAGAGCATGTTGCCGCCGAGATGCAGAAAGCCCCCATGCAAAAATTGTGAGGTAAATAGAGTTATCCATTCGGGGCGCAGCGAAGAGATGGCCTCCCCCCGAAAGCTGGCCGTCAGTTCTGCTGGCACCACTGCCCACTCTCGGAAAAAAACTACCAGTTCTCGCGGCGATAGGGTAAGCTCATACACAAAAACCAGGATATTGATAAGCACTAGGGTGTAGGTGACGTAGGCGGTGCGGGTGGTTGGGTTGCGATCCTGCAGGGGTACCACGGTTAGGGGTCGGTCGACATCACTCTCTAGCCTAGCTGGATATGCCTTTCCCAGCCAAACTTAAGGCTACACTGGGGTAGCTTGCTGGTAGGATCCCTAGACTGCAAGGTGTAGCAGGGGAGCTGAAGGAAGGAATCGATGTCTGAAGTTGAGAGTCGAACTGCCCCGCTCAAGTTTTTGGTGGTCGAGGATCATCCTGAGGTTGCTCAAAACAATTGCGAGTGGCTACAGCGGATTGCAGCCGAGGCCCAGTGTATTGCCGTTTCCAATCCGATGGACGCCATCCGGCGGTTGCAGCGGGAGCAGCCAGACTTGGTGGTGGCCGACTTGCTCTATGGTCAAAGCAGCGGCGAGCAGTCTGCTGAGCCAGGTCTAGAGTTGTTGCGCCATATTTTCGAGAACTACCCCACCCTTAACGTGATGGTTTACTCCAGCGAGCCCTTGCTGCTAACCCCCCTGGTGGACCTAATTAGCAAGCACCAGGGTGGATTTGCCGCCGTCAACAAAATGGAGCGGCGCAGCGTCTTTTTGGAAGGAGCCAAAAGTGCTCTCAACGGGGAATTGCGCATGCCGCGAGAGTTGCGGGGCCTAACGAGGCTAACGGAGCGGGAAATCGAGGTCTTGAACCTGCTCTGCAAGGAGGCCCTCACCGACCAGGCTATTGCTGACCGCATCCACACCAGCAAAAAGACTGTACAAAACTGTATTCAAAGGCTCAAAGAAAAGCTCGATATTTTTGGATCTGAGGATGAAATCAACGCTCGCGTTGCCCTGTGTATGGCAGCCGTTCAGAAAAAGCTTATCCAGTGGTAAACCTAGAGGACTTCCAAGCGCTCTAAGATCCTGGCTTGCCTGTCCCCAACTTCCCTGCTGCTGGAGCAAAGAGCCTAGGGCTCAAGACAAGCTAGATACGCCCCCTTCCCACCTCCCAAAAGGGCCCCTTATCTCTGGGTCAAGGCTGACAAAGAGGGCAAAACGTCTTCTCGAAAGGGAACCTCGTTTTGATTTACCCTCTCCAGCTCAGCCAACATGAGAGGGTTGACGCGGTTCAGATAGGGGATCAGAACCTGTTTTAGCCTGGGGCGGTAGAAACGGTGGTAGCTATACACGGGGGTGGCTGGAAATCCCCGCCGAATCTTGTGGGATCCTCCAGCCCCGGGGTCGAAGTTGCGGATCCCTTCCCGGATGGCCAGGGCAATGGGTTCGTAATAGCAAACATTAAAGTGCAAAAACTTCACCTCTTCCCGGCAGCCCCAGTAGCGCCCAAAGAGGCGATCCCCTTTGCGAACACAGAAAGACATTCCTATCACTTGCGAGTCTCGCTCCCCGGCTACTAGCACCAGTCGCTGGCAGTAGTTAGGATAGAGGGATTCAAAAAAACGGCGGTTAAGGTATTTGCTCCAGTTCCAAAATTGAGCACAGGTATTGCTATAGAAGTCGTACATGAGAGAGAGGAGGCGTGGCGTAATTTCCTCACCGGTGTAGATCTTGAGTTCTATGCCACTTTTTTCCATTGCGGCTCGCTCTCGTTTGATATTGCGCCGCTGGTTAGCATTGAACTGGCTTAAAAAATCTTCGTAAGAGCGATAGCCAGGATTGTGCCACTGGTAATTGTGGGTAATTCGGGGAGTAAACCCATCAGCTTCTAGTTGGGATCGCCACTCCAAATCCACATAGAGCAGGCTAAACACAGAAATGTCGTTATCTTGGCAGAAGCGATCGATGGCAGCCAACATCAAGGGCCACACTTCTGCTTCCGAGTAGTCTGGATGGACGAGAATGCGATAGCCGGTGGCCGGCGTAAAAGGAGCCATGCCAATGAGCTTAGGGTAGTAGCGTTCTCCCAGTTGGGCGGCAACCGCAGCCCACTCCTGGTCGAAGACAAATTCGCCTTGGCTATGACTTTTCAAATACAAGGGGGCCGCCGCAATCGGTTGCCCCCCTGCCTCCACCAGGAGGTGACAAGGCAGCCAACCCGTCTTGGGGCTGGCACAGCCGGAAGCCTCTAAGCTGTACAGCCACTCGTATTCCAAAAAGGGAGAGGTGCGCTCCGTCTGCAGGGCGTGCCAGGCAGAAGCGGGGATCTGGCGGATATCGTGGCACCAGCGCACTTGCAAGCCCGTCGACATTTACCTGCTCCGCTTTTTGGCAACCTCAACTCTCCGAGGCTAGCTCAAGAACTCTTGGAAAAGAGGTCCTTAAGGGCAGTGCGAGCAGCTAGGTGCTTGCGGGTCGCTTCCAGGATCTCGACTTCCCGCCGCAGCCGAGCTTCTGTGCTAACCATTTCCAGCAGCGCTTGCTGCTCGCGAGGGGCTCCATGGAAGTGACTGGCAACCCAGTAGGATAGCTCTGTAGGGTTAGTGGGCAACGGGTCCGGCAGCACTGCCTCCCGTTCCATCAGTTTGCTGGAGAGGCGTACCACATCTTGAAGCAGGGTAGAAACCTGATTGACCAAGTCTTGGAGATCGCCCTGAGGGGGCTCGTCCTCTATCCACTCCACCAATCCAATCCGGAAAGGCTTTTCTCGCCTGTAGTTCAGCACGCGGAAGCGCTGCCGTCCCACGGTCAAAATATCCATGCGGTCGTCTGGCAGCCTTTGCACCTGGACGACCTCCGCACAACAGCCCACTTGGACAGGGGAGCCCTTCTGGGGATCGAACATCAGCACCCCAAAGCACCGATCCGTCTCCAGGATGGTGTTGAGCATCATGCGGTAGCGGTACTCAAAAATGTGCAGCGGCAGGGGACGGCCCGGAAACAGCACCACCTCTGGCAAGGGAAATAGGGGCAGCTCGCGAACGTCCACAGAAGAGAAAGGCATAGGGCTTTTGCAGGTTGCGCTCCTAATCTAGTCTAGCGATCCCAAAAGAGCCCTAGGCAAAGCGGTGGTGCCAGAGGGTGAGGGCAATAGCTAGGGCATCGGCAGCATCGTCGGGGCGGGGCAGGCTGGGCAAGTTGAGCTCGCGGGCCACGGCAGCCTGGATGGCCTGTTTGTCAGCGCGGCCGTAGCCTGTGAGGCTTTGCTTCACTTGGGCAGGGGTAAACTCCACCGGCGCCAGGTGATGCTGGGCCAAGACGAGCAGGATTACCCCCCGCGCCTGGGCAATGGGAATGGTGTTGCCCATTTTGTAGAAAAAGAGTTTTTCCAGGGCCACCTGCTGAGGCTGCAGCTGCCGCAGGAGCTCCCTTAAATCCTCGTAGAGAGTCTGCAGCCTTTCGTGGAGGGGCTGATCCCCAGGAGTGCTGATTACGCCATAGTCCAAGGACTGGAGGCCGTCGGAGCTTGCCAGGATACAGCCAAAACCCACCCTCCCTAAGCCTGGGTCAAGGCCAAGGATGCGCTGCTCGGGGAGGTTGTCAGGCCAGAGAGTCTTTTGTGGAGGAGGGAGTTGCGGCGGCATGGTTGCTGCGCAGGTAGATCAGCCCCGAAATTAAGGTAAGGGCCACCGCTACCCAAAAACAGGGGATCCCAGCCGGCCAATTCAGAATTAGCAGGGAAATGGCCAGAATTTGGGCAGCTGTCTTGGCTTTGCCCCAGAGATTGGCGCCGCGAACCTGACCTTGGTTGGCTCGCCACCCAGCAATGGCCAGCTCTCGCCCCACCACCAAGAAGACCCCCCAGGCAGGGATCCGTCCCAGCTCCACTAGGCCCAATAGCGGCGCCAGCACCAGCAGCTTATCCACCAAGGGATCCAAGACCTTGCCCAAGTCGGTAACTAGGCCATAGCGACGGGCCAGCTGGCCGTCTAGCCAATCGGTTACCGCCGCTAGCAGAAACGCCCAGAAGGCTAGTCTTTCCCCCTGGGGGGATCTGAGGTGCAGCCCCAACAGGATAAAGGGGATCCCTGCCAGCCGCAGTAGAGTAATGGCAGTGGGCAAGTTCAACCACGCCGGTTTGCCAAAGAGAGCTAGGGGAGTCTGGCTCATCTTTTCCTCTTTCACCTAGCGGTAGCGGCCCAGGCGCTCGGTGAGCAGGCGGTAGAATCCCTCTGCATCCACCCCAAAGGCCACCTGCACGTTGGCCGGGCGGCCGCTAAGGCCCCAGCGATCCACCACTGTCCGGCCTAGGTTGAGCGGGCTGACGGTGTCCACCTCTACGTAGCAGGGTTTGAGCTCAAACAACTGCGGCTGCAACAGGTAAGCGATGACACAGGGATCGTGCAGGGGCCCTCCTGGCAGGCCGTAGCGCTGGACATCAAACTTGCCGTAGAAGGTAAGCATGTTGGCTACCGTTTGCCCAACACGGGTGCCTAGGGCGCGGATGCGCTCAATCCGCTCTGGGGTGCTGAGGACCTGTTGGGTGACGTTGAGGCCGAGCATGACCACTTCGGGGATCCCGGCACTGAGGACAATCTGGGCAGCGTGGGGATCAGTGAGGATGTTGAACTCGGCAGCAGGAGTAACGTTGCCTTCAAAAGCGGATCCTCCCATAAACACCAGCCGTCCGATGCGCTCCACAATCTGGGGCTGCTGCACCAGGGCCACCGCCAGGTTGGTCATCGGGCCCAGAAGCGCCACCGTAACCGGCTGCTGCGCCCCCCTCAGCGTCTCAACGAGAAATTGCACGGCGTGCCGGGATCCCAGCGGCATCTGCGGCTCTGGCAAATTCGCCCCGTCGATCCCGCTCTTGCCGTGCACCTCCTCAGCCGTTTTCAACGGGCGCAACAACGGGCGGGGACAGCCGGCGTAGACCCCCATCTGCGGACAACCGGCCAACTCGCAGATCTGCCGGGCATTGCGGCTGGTTTTCTCCAGAGAGACATTGCCAGCTACCGTGGTAATGCCCAGTACCTCTAGCTCAGGCGAGGCCAGCGCCAGCAGCAGGGCTACAGCATCGTCTTGGCCAGGGTCACAATCGATAATCAAAGGCAGCATGAGGTCCTAGAAGCTATCCACCCCCCAGTGTAGGCCTCTTGAGTAGCTAGCGCTGGGGGCCGAGGCAGATTTCAGGCAGGTTTAGAAAGATTTAAGATCTCAGAGACGGTTCTTAATCGTTATATCCTGTTGAAGCCCAGCGCCCATCCGCTGCACATTCGCTTCTTACTTGCATGGGAGCCAGCCGAGGAAAAGCAGCTGGCGCTAGAGGCTTTGCTGTCGCCAGACCGGTTTGTCATTGAGGTCTTCCCCGATCCGCAGTCTCTCCTAGAAGCCCTGCAACAGGAGGAGAGCCATCCAGACTGCCTAGTGTTCTTGGTAGCGCTGGAGCGGCTACCCCTGCTGGAGGGGCTAGGCCACCAGCTCTGCAGGCAGGGGTTGCTGTTGCCAACAGTGGTGGCTATAGTTGCGGAGACACCAGAGAGCCAACTCGAAAACGCGGCCAACCCCTCTGCAGAGCCCCTTTCCCCCGAGGCTAGAGCTTGGCTAAAGCGAGAGCAAATAATCTACCATAACGCCACCCTCGTTCGCCTAGTCTCCCCCCAAGAGCTGCTTTGCCCCCCGACTGCGGCTTCCCCTTCCACCTTGGAGCTGCTCATCAGTCGGGCCATTGCCTTCTTTCTCCAGGTTTCTCCCCTCTGCAGCTTACCGCCAGCCCAGCCTCACCCTGAGGATCAGTCCTACCTAGCCCACAGCCACCGGCAGCAGCAGCGGCTGGCAGAAAAGCTGAGAGAACGGCTGGGCTATGCTGGGGTGTACTACCATCGGGATCCCGCCCTGTTTTATCGCCACCTGCCCCCTGCAGAGCAACAGGCCCTCCTGCGGCGGCTGCGCAATCTTTACCAGGCCATTGTCTTGGAGTATTTTCAGTCTCCTGAGACGGTCAACGCCCGCATTGACGAGCTGGTGGCGCTTGCTTTTTTTGCCGACATCGGTGCTGCCCAACTGCTGGAGTTGCACATGAACCTAATGGAGGATTTTGCTAAGCAACTAAGGTTGGAAGGTCGCAGCGAAGAGATCCTGCTGGATTACCGCCTTACCCTTATCGACGTGATGGCTCACCTAAGCGAAATGTACCGCCGCTCCCTTCCCAAGCCTGCTCCCAGGGATCCCTAACTATGTCCAGTCCCAAAGCCTATGTCCTAAAGCTTTATGTGGCGGGCAACACCCCCACTTCTCTGCGCGCCCTCAACACCTTGCAAGACATCCTGGAAAAGGAGTTCCGCGGTGTGTACAGCCTGAAGGTGATCGATGTTTTGAAGAACCCGCAGCTGGCAGAGGAGGATAAGATCTTGGCAACACCGACCTTGGCCAAAATTCTGCCGCCGCCGGTGCGCAAGATTATTGGCGATTTGTCCAACCGCGAGAAGGTGCTCATCGGCCTAGATCTGCTCTGCCAAGAAGCAGACGAAGAGGATTAAGACAAATTACGGGAGAGAGTGGGATGAGCCAGCCATTGGGACCCTCTGAGCCGGAAAACCTGCAGGACCCTGCTGCCGAGGGGATCCTACCCAGCTGCCGCAACGGCAGCCCCGAGCTGCGCGGGATCCCCAAAAAGCAAACGGGCATTGAAGGTTTTGAAGACATCAGCCATGGCGGGCTGCCCCTGGGGCGCACCACCTTGGTTAGCGGCACCTCGGGCACTGGCAAGACGCTGTTTGCTTTGCAGTTTCTCTACAACGGCATTGTCAAGTACCAAGAGCCAGGGATCTTCGTTACCTTTGAGGAAACCCCTGCTGACATTATCCGCAACGCCTCCAGCTTTGGCTGGGATCTGCAGGCCCTCATTGACAAAGGCCAGCTCTTCATTCTGGATGCCTCCCCGGATCCAGAGGGCTACGAAGTAAGCGGCAACTTCGATTTATCAGCCCTCATCGAGCGCATTCAATATGCCATCCGCAAATACAAGGCCAAGCGGGTTGCCATCGACTCGGTAACAGCCATCTTTCAGCAATACGAGCCTGCCGGCGTGGTGCGGCGGGAGCTTTTCCGCCTAACGGCCCGCCTCAAGCAGGCCAACGTCACCACTGTCATGACTACCGAGCGCACCGAAGAGTACGGCCCCATTGCCCGCTACGGGGTGGAGGAATTTGTCTCCGACAACGTGGTGATCCTGCGCAACATCCTGGAGGGCGAGAAGCGGCGGCGCACCATTGAGATCTTGAAGCTGCGTGGCACCACCCACATGAAGGGGGAATATCCCTTTACCATCACCAACGAGGGGATCAGCATCTTCCCCCTGGGGGCGATGCAACTCACGCAGCGCTCCTCCAATGTGCGCATCTCTTCTGGGATTGAGAAGCTAGACGAGATGTGCGGCGGCGGCTTCTTCAAGGACTCAATTATCCTGGCCACCGGTGCCACGGGAACCGGCAAGACTTCGCTGGTGAGCAAGTTTCTCGAGCGGGGCTGCCTGAACGGAGAGCGCTGCCTCCTCTTTGCCTATGAAGAGTCGCGGGCGCAGCTTTCCCGCAATGCCTCCTCCTGGGGCATTGACCTGGAGGGGTTTGAACGGCAGGGCCTCCTCAAGATCATTTGCACCTACCCGGAGTCGGCCGGTCTGGAAGACCACCTGCAGCGGATCAAAGCGGAGATGATGGCCTTCAAGCCTTCCCGCATGGCCATCGACTCCCTCTCAGCGCTGGCGCGGGGCGTGAGCCAAGACGCTTTTCGGCAGTTTGTAATTGGTGTAACTAGCCTAGCCAAGCAGGAGGAGATTACTGGCTTTTTCACCAATACTACTGACCAATTCATGGGATCCCATTCCATCACCGAGTCCCACATCTCCACCATTACCGACACGATTATTCTGCTGCAGTATGTGGAGATTCGGGGCGAGATGGCGCGGGCCCTCAACGTCTTCAAAATGCGGGGATCCTGGCACGACAAGGGCATCCGCGAGTACGTCATCTCCAATTCGGGTATTGAAATTCGCGATTCCTTCCGCGGCTACGAGCGGATTATCAGTGGCTCCCCGACTCGAATCAGTGTGGATGAGAGAAGTGAGCTTTCTCGAATTGTGCAAAATGTGCAATCGCTCGA
>NZ_JANSIV010000041.1:0-8602 GCF_047502705.1 Synechococcus sp. H70.1 | reverse complement strand
GTTTATTTTCTGGAAGCGGGCGGACGGAATCGAACCGACAACAGCAGTTTGGAAGCCAGCTGTTTTATACCCGCAAACGCTTGCTGCGTAAGGCTTTGCGGCGTTCCTTTAGTCTTGTGGGCAAGTTGCGGGCAGCAAGTCCTACTGACCAGATAAGCTTCAGAAGCCAAGCGTTGTTGCTGGAGAGGAATCGAACAAAGAGCTGGCCGCCTCCTTCGCTCTGACACACCTAGCCATACCGAACCTAGTCTGGCCTATCTTTCAGCGCAGCTCAACCTATTGCTGGCTGGGTCAACAAAACGCGCGGAGTGCCCCCCTGTATAGACGGTGGGAATGGACAGCGCCCCTAGATTGACTTTGGGTGTACCAGAGCACCGCCGCACGAAACAATACACTTAGAGTCAAGCTGTACTGCTATCATGCCTGTGTCTGCTTGTGGTTTTGCGATAGAGAGGGACAGGGGGTCGGTGAGGGTTATGTTCGATGTTGCTACCAACCAGGGCTGGGAACCTGCCTCGTGAGTCTTGGATGCTTCAGCTCTACTATGGCTAGCGCCACGCTTTGCGAACGCAGACTCGGTACACAGGATGGACGCCGTCCCGCTGCCGCGAACGATGAAACAACTGGGGCAGGGAAAGAGACAAAACCCTTGTCGTCAGGTAGGCGGGGGAACCCCACCCATGCGCTGGGGTAGCTCATGACAGACACAGGCAGCAGCCTTCCCGCTAATGGTGTAGAGCCCCTACACTAGAGCTTGCGTGGAAGTGTTGTAATTAGTAGGGAAGATATTGCAGGAGAAAATTCCATGCTTCAAGAGAACGTTGAAATGATCCCAATTCCGCCTAACTTACTGGACTATCAGAGGCGCGCTGCAACGCTGCCTGCAACTTTTGTCCCTATTCTTCGCTAGAAAGAAAAGGGACAAAGATGGATGATGCTCTCATAGAGAAAATCGTCAACGACCTTAAAGACATTCCACGTCTTCATCGCTTTCAATTAAGCCCCTTTAAGGTCAACGAGCCATTTTTGGATGCACGGATTTTTGATTTGCTTACGTACCTCCAGTCTGAGTTACCAAATGCCACAATTACCTTGACTACCAATGCTTCGCTCATCAACGAGCGGATCTTGGAACGATTGACCCAGTTCCCCAATCTTGGCTACTTGTGGGTTAGTTTTAACGATCATCGCCCGAACGAATATGAGGCAACAATGAGGTTGCCCTATAGACGAACCCGCGAAAGCCTGGACATGCTGCACAAAGCAAAAGCTGAAGGACGTTTGCCAATGCGCATTGTGCTGTCGCGTGTCGGTGACGGCACGGCAGTTGATAAAGATTTTGCTGTCTGGGTAAAGACAACTTATCCCTTGTTTGAGGTGAGCATTTTTCCACGCATGAACTGGCTTGGCCAGGTTGACATGCCCACTTCCGCGGTGCCGCCTGTAGCCTGCACCCGCTGGTTTGATATATCGATCACAGCAACGGGTGTAGTAGCCCATTGTTGCGCCGATGGCCAGGCACGCTACCCCATAGGCAACGTTCGGGAGCAGCATGTCCTCGACATCTACAACAGCCCAAGCTATCGCCGACTGCGCACAACAGTGGACAACCGTCTGCTTGTCGAGCCCTGCCGCCGCTGCAATTTTCTCTGAGGGAGATTTATGGCTATCACCGCCATCGAATACATCCTATTTCGCCAAATGCGGGAGCAAAACGCCATTCCACTTGGAGGAGACTGTTTGGAACTGGGCGAAGCCAACTGGTATGGCGACGTGGCTGTCGAGCAGCTTGGCCAAGACATTTATCGCTTTGCCAAAGAGGAAGAACGTACTGCCCTCTTCCGTCAGCTCGATGAAATAACTCAAGCCAAGCGCCCCGTAATGCTGTTCGAGATTGCCAAGATCTTTTGGCGCACCTTCTGGCAGCCGCGCTCCATGACGGCGGTGGATCTTCATGGCACCGAGACAGCTCTCAAGCTAGACCTCAATTTCCCTATTGAGTTGCCCCAGCGTTATGATGCTGTTTTTAACCTTGGCACAGCCCAGCACATCTTCAACATTGCTCAGGTAATGAAAACCATACACGACTACACACTGCCTGGCGGCTTGATGATCCATGGCCTGCCCTTTACTGGCTGGCTCGACCATGGTTTTTACAACGTGCAACCGACTTTTTTCTGGGATCTAGCTCAGGCAAATGGTTATACGATAATGGCTTATCTCTACGTCGAATACAACCCACTGAAGTTCGTGCAGCTATGGAAACGCGAGGATATTCTCGAACTAGCCACCAAAAATCAGATTGGCCACAATGCCCTGCTTTACTGCGTACTGCGCAAGCCCGCTGAAGATCAACCGTTTCACTTTCCGATTCAGGGCTACTATGCTGGCACTATCTCCCAAGAGGCAGCACAGGCTTGGGAGACTCTACGATAATAAGGAGAGTAAACATGAAACAGCTCAGGGAGTAATTTGCAGAACTCGGCTACTGCCATATCCCCCAGTTTATTTCGCCCGCTTTGTTAAATGAGTGGGCAGATGACCTGCACTGGCTGGTCGCCACGCAGCTTGAGCGGTTTGGCCTTTCAGCCAGTGAAGAAAGTGACCCTGTGCGTCGTTTGTCGCGCTCGCTCATAACTCTGTGGCGGGCCAAGCCGGAGGCCCAGTCTTGGATTTATGAGGAGGTCAATCGTCGGCCTTGGATGTTTGAACTGGCAAGCAGCCACTTGCTCACTGGTTGGGTTAGAGAGGTACTGGGCAGCGAGCACATCGCCATCCATCCACGCCTGATCATGATCATAAGCATGCCCGGCCACGAATGGCATGTTGCCTACTGGCATCAGGATCGTTTCTACGGCCCATATCACGTAGTGGCCTACATTCCGTTACAGAATACCGGCGCTTTAATGGCGGGTTGGTGGTTGCACCTGGCGAGCACAAGCGGGGTCTGCTGCCTCACGCCTACGACGAGGCGCTGCGTGGAAAAAACAAGTGGATTACGCTTTTGCCAGAAGTCACCGCTTCCTTCAAAGAGCAGCGTCAGCTCGAACTAATGGCAGGTGACCTGGTTCTCCTCGACGGACTATTGCCGCATTCGGCCAACCTGAACCGCAGTGAAGACGTAAGGTTTGCGGTTTCGCTGCGCTATACCGATTTGACCGATCCTTTCTTCATTGAACGAGGCTGGCGCTGGGAAGATTTGGCAGAAGAAGGACGGAAAGCACTTGCAACCAAGGAGAATGCCCCATGAGCAGCACTAACCATCCCTTGAGCGGCATGATCCGCGAGTCATCCCATCAAAGCGAAGCCAATATCAGGTGTCTGGCAGAACTGGAGCGCTACTGGGCCGAGAGCCCCGGCAGCGCCAACATTAAATTGGAAAATTTTACCAAATACGTTACGCGGGAAAGCTTAACGAAATTCTTGGCACGCGCCGAGGTGTTCCAGAAGCAACTGCACGTTCACGGTTCAGTTGTGGAGATGGGGGTTGCCCGTGGCGCAAGCCTCATGACCTGGTATCACCTGAGCTCGATTTTCGAGCCAACCAATTATCTGCGCGAGATCATCGGCTTCGATACTTTCACGGGCTTTCCAGAATTGTCTGCAGCCGATCTGGCAGGTCAGCAGGTTTCCGAACATACCCGTCCCGGTGGTTTTGCCGTCGAAAGCGGCATGGCCAACGATATTCTGCGTGCCGCATCCATCCATGATTTGACCCGCTTTCTCGGACACATACCAAAACTGAAGCTAGTCGAGGGCGATCTGCGTGTTACACTGCCCAAGTATCTTGAAGACAACCCCCATTTGGTTGTCTCTTTGCTGCATCTTGATGTCGACCTCTACGAGCCAACAAAACTGGCCCTGGAATTGCTCGTGCCGCGCATGCCCAAGGGAGCAGTGATCTTGTTCGACGAGCTCAACCTGCGTCAGTTTCCAGGTGAGACGCTGGGCATCCGCAATCTCCGTCTGATCCGCTTCCCCTACGCGACGTCCATGTCATACGCCGTGCTGGAGTAAACTCCTCCACGGCCATAGCTTGCTTCCCTGAAGCAGTAGCCTGCAGAGGACAAGCCAACTACGGGCCTCTGGGCTGGTTGACAGCAGCTCCAGAGGGGGCAATCAGGTTGGCGGCGTTGGACTCCCCATCCCCTTCCCAAGGCCTTTCTTGGCCGCCTGGACTGGGGTGGGGGCTAGCTGACAGGTCAGGGTTTGTTGCATGGTAATAGTACGATAGCCTCAGCGCTGCATTTTTCTGATGACACCCCTTTACTCCGACCCCTGCCCGGCATGCGGCGAAGTAGCGGCCCACCCTTTTTTTGACGGCGGGATGGCGCCGCTTGCCATCCTAGGCTGGCCGCGCACTGAACATGAGGCGCGGTCAATGCCCCGTTATCGGCTTGACTTTGTCCAGTGCATTGCCTGTGGCCATGTCTGGAATCGCGCCTTCTGCTATGAGGATGTTCCCTACCCCAGCCAGTCCACCCTCATGTTCAACGCTGGGATCCTGTGGAACCAGCACCTGGCACAACTAGCTAATGAGGCGTTGACCTACCTGCCCCAGAACCCAACAGTGGTTGAGATTGGGTGCGGCTGTGGTCACTTTCTGCGCGCCTTGGCTGCGCGTCGGCAAGGACAGTACATCGGATTTGATCCCCACCAACCAGACGACTTCCCCCGCGACTTCCAGTTTGAGGCGCGGCTTTTTGAGCCGGTTGAGGATCTGCTGCGCCTTCAGCCAGATCTGGTGGTGATGCGCCACGTGCTGGAGCACTTTAGCCAACCAGCAGCTTTCCTGCAGCAGTTGGCGTGGGCTGCAAGTCAATGTGAGAAGACTGTCCGCTTGCTCGTTGAAGTACCTTGTATCGACCGGGTCTTCCATACAGGCCGATTGGTGGATTTTTACTACGAACACCCCCAGCAGTTCAGTACCGAGTCACTGCGCACCCTGTTACAGCGCGTGGGTGCCATTGTGAGCTTGTGGCATGCCTACGATGGGGAAGTGGTGCTGGCCATCGTGGAGCTCCGGCTGCCCCCCGATTGGCGGCTACGAGCAGAAGCAGCAGCTCAATTCCTGCAGCGCAGCCAAGCGGCCCGGCGCAGGATTGCGGCCCAGCTTCACGAGCTTGCCTGCAGTGGCCTGCGGGTTGCCATATGGGGAGGTACAGGGAAAGGGGCAGCCTTCATGCACCACTTTGGGGTTAGGGCCGAGCAGTTTCCCTTGGTCGTCGATTCGGATCCCAACAAGGTCGGCACTCATGTGCCCGGGGTGGGTCAGAGAATTGTGAGCCGAGAGGAACTGGTCAAGCAACCCCCAGACGTGGTCATCATTCCAACGCAATGGCGCGCTGCCGACATTGTGACAGAGATGGCCAGCCTTGGGATAGCGCCAAAGCAGGTTCTCATCGAGCACCAAGGGCAGTTGGTTGACTACTGGCACGCGACCCATCCCTATGCCCTGCCGGGAGGGAAAAAAAGCACTTGAGGAGTTTCCCTGCAATGTCAGAGTTGGACGACCTGCTGCAGCAAGCCCTCAACCATCACCAGCAGGGGCGCCTGGAGGAGGCGGAGCAGCTCTATCGAGCTGTCCTACGGTCTGTCCCCCGCCACCCAGAGGCGCACCACAAGCTGGGGCAGCTTACCCGCCAGCGGGGGCAGCCCCGAGCGGCCCTGCACCATTTGGTAACCGCCGTCAGCGCCAATCCAACGGTTGGTCAGTATTGGCTGTCCCTGGTTGAGGCGCTGATGGAGTGTGACGAATATGCGGAGGCCGAGTCGGTGCTTGCCGATGGGCACACCCTCGGACTCCTGGAAGAGGCAGTGGTTGTCGAGTGGAGCGCGCGGCTGGCCGCTGCCAAGCTGGCAGGAGAGGCCCCCTCCCCCAGCTCGGTGCCAGCGACTCGAACCCTTAGCGAGGAGGAGGTCAGCGAGCTGCAGGCAGCAAGTGACGCCTACAACTGTGGCAACCTGGCCCTTGCCTTGCAAAAAGCCCAGGAGGTGCTGGCCAGAAACCCCAGCTCTGCCCTAGCCTGGGCCCTTGTTGCCAATGTGCACTGGAATCAGGGGGAGTATGCTGCAGCAGAAGAGGCGGCTCGCCGCGCTCTGGACCTTGAGCCTGCAGAGCGCAACGCCCTGCTTGCCCTAGCGCTATCTCTGCAAGGGCAAGGGCGCTACGTGGAAAGCGAGGCGACCTTTCGCCAGGCGCTCCTAGCCTATCCAGAGGATGCTGAGATATACAGCAATTTTTCAGCTCTACTGCAGGAGATGGGCAAATGGTCGGAAGCGCAAGCGGCTGCCCTGCGGGCCATCGAGCTCCGGCCGACTTATGCTGACGCCTGGGTCAACTACGGGAGCGCGCTGCTGGGGGGCGGCGAAAGAACGCGGGCCAAGAACGCCTACCAAGCAGCACTGCAGTTCAATCCCCAACGGGTGGAAGCGCTCCTCTCGCTTGGGAGAATGGAGCTAGGGGAGCACAACTTTTCCCAGGCCCTGGATTACTACGACAAAGCCTTGGCCCTTCGCCCCGACTTCCCTGAGGGCTTGCTGGGCAAGGCAGAAGTCTACCTCAATTTAGAGCTCTTTCAGGAAGCAGAGAGCTTTGCCCGTCTTGCCCTTCGAAAAGATCCCCACCACTTTGCTGCCTATCTGGATCTAGCGCTTGCCTTGGCAGCTCAAGAAAGAGATGCAGAAGCAGAGGAAGTGCTGCAGGCCGCGCGCCAATGCAGGCCGCAACCCCCTAATGCTGCCGAGCAGATCCTTGCGGCGCAGATTCAGGGCCGGCTTTGGCTACCCCCCATCCTAGAGTCACAGGCCGCTATCGCCCACTGGCGGGCACGCTACCAGGAGGGTCTGCGGAGTTTGCTGGCCTTGCCTGGAACCCTGGAAGACCCGACCCAACTCTTGGGAACCTCCCTTTCCTTCTACCTCGCCTACCACAACGCCGACGACCGGCCACTCATGGAGATGCTCTGCCAGCTCTTTCGAGCCAAGGCGCCGCAGCTCAATTTTGAAGCGCCGCATGTTGCCCGTTGGCACTTCCCTGCTGGTCGGCGCATCCGCGTTGGCTTTTGCTCACAGTTTCTTGTCAACCACACCATCGGCAAGCTCTACCAGGGCCTTTTGCGTCAGCTTGACCGCTCGCGTTTTGAAGTTATCCTCATCTACCCACCGCAAGCCCGTCGCGACTCGGTGCGGGCTATGTTAGAGGCTGCTTGCGACCGAGTGGTGGTTCTCAGCGGCCCACTGCCCCAGTGGCAGGCGCAGGTTGCAGCCCTTGAGCTGGACGCCCTCTTCTATCCCGACATCGGCATGTCGATGGCGACCTACTTCCTGGCCTATGCGCGGCTTGCGCCGGTGCAGATGGTTAGCTACGGCCACCCGGATACCACTGGCCTCGATACAATCGATTACTTCCTGGGGGCCGATGCGCCAGTAGAGCCAGAAGGGGCGGAAGCGTACTACAGCGAGCGCTTGGTGCGCTTTGCCCGCTTGCCCTTCTTCTACTACCAACTTTTCAGCTTGCCGCGGCAAATTCCCCCACGCGCAGAACTGGGCCTGCCTGAGCGCGGCAGGCTCTACGGCTGCCCGCAATCGCTTTTTAAGTTTCACCCGGACTTCGACGCGGTGCTAGCAGCCATTGCTGAGGGCGATCCCGAGGGCCACATTGTCCTCATCGACAGCCGCGCCAAGACTTGGAACGACCAGCTCAGGGCCCGCTGGGCAAAGAGCGCTCCCATCCTCAACGAACGGGTCTGCTTCGTGCCGCGCCAGCCCCTTGCTCGCTTCATGGCGCTGGTGGCCCATTGTGACGTTCTGCTGGATCCTATCCATTTCGGCTCAGGCAACAGTTTCTACGAGCCCATGGCCTACGGCAAACCCGTTGTCACCTGGCCTGGGCGCTTTGCCCGTGCGCGTTTGGTGGCGGCAGCCTATGAGCAGATGGGGATTGCCCAGATAGCGCCCATTGCCCCATCCCTCGACGCCTATGCGGCTACAGCCCTTGCTTTTGGCCGCGACAAGGAGCGCTGTCTGGCTTTTGCCACCAAGGCCGTAGAAGCAGCCAAAGTGCACCTGTACCAAGACCTGCAGGTTGTGCGTCAGTTCGAGACCTTTCTCCTGGCGGCGCTGGAAGCGGCTGCCCGTGGAGAGAAGCTGCCCAGCGGTTTTCGGGTGCCACCCCCCGACCCTGGGAGCTGAGATCCTCAGGGGGTGCGGAGTTGCTGCCTCTGCTCGTGGGCAGAAAACAAGCTCCCCCGTATCCTTACCGAACCACCACCCGCTGCAGCGCCCGTCGCCCTACTGCCATGTCCGGCATCCCTATTGACGTGCGGTAGCGCCGGCCCTGCTACGTTTAAGTCAGACGCCGCCAACCCTTGTCTTGAGTCACGTAGACAACTTCCTTTGGCTCTCTCCTTGCGATCATTTTGCAATCACTCTACGCACCCAACTTACCCTCTTCTACCCCAAACTTGGCTTTACCCTCAACTGAGGTTTTAGGTCTGAAAGGGCTTATCTGGAGCCAGTTTTGCAGCTTAGTTCAGGATCTACCGGCTGGAAGCGGGCGGACGGAATCGAACCGACAACAGCAGTTTGGAAGACTGCGGTT
>NZ_JANSIV010000040.1:0-8680 GCF_047502705.1 Synechococcus sp. H70.1 | reverse complement strand
CTCTACCCCTATTAAACCCAAGCGGGGCGAGGAATGCAAGACCCATTTGCGAGGGGGTCGGTCGAAGACGGCAAAAAAGGGCCTGGAAGAGGGGGGGCAAGAGGCCTGAAAGCCTTGTGGGGCAAGGCATCGAGCGGGTCAACGAAAGAATCGGCCTTTGCGGGATTTGGCGAGGCGCTCGCAGAGCCGCTGATACCGTTTTTGTGTGCTTTTGACAACATGAGCCTCAGGGGGCTGAAGCGCCTATAGTGGGGGAAGATCTCCAGCTTCCCTCGTTGTCGATGTCGGATCTCACCCCCACGGATAAGCTCCTGGCCGGGATCCAGGCCCAGCAGGCTGGCGACTTGCAAACTGCAGAAGCCATCTACTTAGAAATTCTGGCGGAGTTTCCGGATCAAGCCGACGCTCTCCATCTGCTGGGGACGGTGGCTCATGCCAGGGGAGAGGGGGAATGGGCGGCTGCTTTGATTGCCGAGGCCATTGCGCTCGATCCCCGGGTAGCCCTCTATCATCACAACCTGGGCGTTGTCTATGAATCTTTGGGGCAACTGGAAAAGGCGCTATCTTGCTATCGGCAGAGCCTGAGCCTCAATCCCAAGGCTTACCTTTCTGCTTTGCAAGCCGGCAAGATTCTTGTTAACCTACGCCGCCATCAAGAGGCGATCCCTTTGCTTAGCTCCTTGTTAGAAAATCCAGATCCAGCAGCAGGGATCCCTTGGGCTGAGGTGCATTTTTATCTGGGAATAGCCCATCGCGAGCAAGGGGAACACAGCGCGGCTCTGGCTCACCTGGAAAAGGCGTGGACTTTGGATCCCAATTTGGTGGTAGCTCGCTGGCTTTACCATCTCTATTTGCCCGCCCTCTATCAGGATGAGGAAGAGCTGCATAGATTTCGCTCTCGCTTTGTAGAACACCTGGATCGCCTCATTGAGGAGACGCCCTTGGACACCCAAGAGCAGCGGCGGCTTGCCTTTTTAGGGTCAAGCTGGGGAACACCCCACCATCTGCAGTACCAGGGCTGCGACGACCTGGAGCTGCAGAAAAAATACGCTCAGTTTGTGCAGCGCATCGTGAAATCTTGCTACCCCAATTGGCACTGTCTTCCCCGGCAGGCTCGGCCAGGGGATCCCATTCGCGTTGGCTTTGTCTCGGCCTCGATGCGCGCTTGCTCCTACAGCCGTCTTTCTTTAGGGTGGGTGAAGTATTTAAAGGCGAGCTCCCAGTGGCCTTTTCTGGTGTTTGCCTACCATTTGGATCCTAGAACCGACTTCATGACAGAGCAATATCGCCAGTATGCGGATGTATTTCGCCACATTCCCACTGGCTTTGAAGATGCTGCCCGCCAAATTTTGCAGGATCAGCTCGATGTTTTGGTGTATCTGGAAATTGGCCTTTCTCCCCTAATTTTGCAACTGGCATCTCTGCGGCTAGCCCCAGTGCAATGCTCCACCTGGGCCCATCCTGTAACTTCTGGACTTTCAACCATTGACTACTTTCTCTCCAGCGACCTGATGGAGCCCGAAGATGGGCAGGCTCACTACAGCGAAACCCTAGTTCGGCTGCCCCGCCTGGGTACTTGTTTTGAAAAGCCGATTTTGCCTCGCCAGAGGCGTTACCGCCAGGACTTTGGCCTGCGCCAAGACGCGGTAGTTTATCTTACCTGTCAATACCTGGGCAAGTATCTGCCCCAATATGACTATCTTTTTGCCGCCATTGCCCAGCGAGTGCCCAACGCCCAATTTGTCTTCTTGGCGTTGCCCAATGCTGCCATTGCCCAACACTTTTGGCAGCGTCTTTCCCGAACTTTCTCCGCCTATGGCCTTTCTGCAGAAGACCACTGCTTGATCTTGCCCCAACTGGATCATCAAGACTACTTGGATCTCAACCGCTGCGCCGACATTATGCTGGATTCCTACGGCTGGTCGGGCGGGATCACCACCCTGGAAGCTGTTGCTGCCGGCTTGCCTGTAGTGACCTGCCCTGGCCGGTTCCTGCGGGGCCGCCACACCTATGCCATCCTCAAAAGGATGGGCCTTGATCTCTTAATTGCCCGAGACCTTCAGCGCTACGAAGAGTTGGCCGTCCAACTGGGAACGGATCCCCAATTTCGGCAGCACATCTCCCAGCAGATCCAACAGCGCCGCGACCTGCTCTTTGAGGATCGAGACTGTGTGGCAGCCCTGGCCCATTTCTTGCACCAGGCTGTCTCCCAGAAGCTGGCATGTCATACTCTCCCTATAGAAGCCTCCTAGCCCTCCACAGCAAACAGTTTGGTAGAGTGGTACAGCTCCTCCAGGGATCGTGGCGGAATGGTAGACGCTACGGACTTAAAATCCGTTGTTCTTCAAGAACGTGAGGGTTCGAGTCCCTCCGATCCCATAGATTCAACGCAGCCCTGTCTGCTCAAGCAGGTTCAGCAAATCCGGGATCGGCACCCAGGCATCCTCCCGATCCAACTCTGGGCTAGCCAGCAGGGCCACCAGGGCCGGGCTGCAGACTGACGCCAGCAGGGGGAAATAGCTCAGCCCCGCCACCTGGGCAAGGCTCCAGAAGTAGGGGAGCACGGCATTGCGGGGGAAGATCTCAACTACAAGAGTCCCAGGTTGACAAAAGGCAAGGTTGGTCAGGCCCGCTCCGTGGATGCCAATGACTGCTTCTGCTGTTTGCATCAAGGCTATTTGCTCGGCTAGAGAAAGGGCTTCCAGTTGCACGGGCACAAATCCCCAGGGGCGCAAAGCCTCGAGAACCTCTGCCTCGTTGATGACCCGCCGCCAGCGGGCAGCCCGACGACTAATGTAGATCCTGTAGATCCGCCGCGGTAGCCCCGCCGCCTGCCCCAGAGGAGCCAGTTGCTGCAGCACTTTCCAGCCCCTGGGGGTTAGACACCCCACCGGCCCCGCCAGCGAGGGCACAATCAGGTTCTGCGCTTGCAGATGGGATCCCCCCGCCTGCTCAAAGCTAAGGAGGCGCTCTGGTGGGATCCCCAAGGCAGCTAAGCTTTGCACCTGAAAGGGCTTGCCCTGGTAGCCGTGAACCAAGAGGGGGATGTCCTTTTCGAGGACGCCGGAGCGGCGTAGGAGATCGAGGGCGGGCAGGATGTCCACCATCCAATGGAAGTAGTTGACCGCCCCCAGGGGCAAGAGGGCAACAGAGCCCTCCAGCAAAATTGGCGGCCCCAGGTGGGGTAGGTCCAAGACGGGGTGGTGCTCCAGGTGCTCTGGCTTCCAGTCCCAGTCGAGAAACTCCGGCGGCGGCAAGCTGGGGGAGACATCGCCCAGCAACTCACCCCTACGGGTAAGCACGGCGCTGGCAAAGCTGGCGTAGAGGTGGCGGGGATAGTGGCCCACGTGCACGGATCCCTGCGGAATCTGGGCGACAAAGGTCTCGGCCAAGGGGATCCGCTGCGAGCGCAGCTTTTGCCCAATGGCAGGGTCAGCCGTAGGAGGAGCTTGGAGACAGAGAACCCCTTCTGGATCCAGCACCTGGTAGCTGCCCTCGCCGGTGGCCTGGTGCCACTGCCGGGTGGTGAGGTAACCCTGGCTGGGCACTGGCAGGGGGTTGCCAGCACTGGGCGGTGGGCTCTGGCAGGCTGGGGAAGGAAGGGCTGCCTGCGCAGGGAGCCAGCGCTGCTGCCAGGCGCGGTACCGCTCCTGCCAAAGGCTGCCCGGGGATCCCTGTAGGGCCTGCTCCAGCTCCAGCCGCAGCCGACTGTCTCTGCCGCTGCCCTCACACCAGGCCTGTAGCCACTCCCGCTCGGCAGCCAGCGCCTGCCGGAACTTCTCCCAAGCCCCCTGCGGGTCATTCCGCCGCACCTGAGCCTCTACCCAGTAGCTGTAGAGCTCTGCTGTCTGGGTGCCCCGCGCCGCTGCCTCCTGAAAGCAGGCCACCGCCTGCTCCAGCTCCCCCAGATCCAGCCAAGCCAGGCCCATCTGCACCCAGGGATCCCCCCACTCTGGCCTTAGCCTCGCTGCCTCCTGGAGAGGGGAGAGGGCCTCCCGCAACCGGCCCAGCTTGAGCAGGGCCAGGCCCCAGCGCCAAAAGCTCTCCGTGGCTGTTGGATCCCGGCGGCAGGCCTCTTCAAACCACTCTGCTGCTTCTAGCCACAGTCGGCTGCGCTCCTGGACTAGGCCAAGGCGATGGGCCGCCAACGCCGCCTCTGGGGCAGCGCCACTTTCTAGCAACTGCCGATACAAAGCCGCCGCCTGCGGCCACTGCCCCCTTTCCCACAGCCCCTCAGCCAGCTCCTGCAGTCCCCTTGCCCAGCAGCGGGTAGCCTCAGCTTCGGCCACCCCTTCGGCCCCTAGGAGGGCCAGACCCTCCTGCCAGGCAAGCTGCGCCTCTAGCTCCCGCCCCAGGAGTAGGTAAGCAGCTCCCAAGCCCCAGTACAGTTCTGGCCGTTGGGATCCCTGCTCCAGCTGCTGCTGCAGCTCTTGGGCAACCAACTCGTAACAGCCCTGCTCCCAACTTGTCCGGAGAGGGTTGGGGAGCTGGGCAAGCGGGTTAGAGGCCATGGTTTTCAACAAGAAGGGGGCTGAGAACAAGTGTTACAAACTGCAACAACCTCCCCCCTCTTGGCGCATCCCCCTAGTATTCTAGGCTTGGCTTCCTCCTCAGGGATCCGGCGTCCATTCCTCCCCAGCTCCGAGAGGAACGTGGGACCGGTCTAGTTGAGTCCAGGGGTCAGCCCTTGTCCTATGATGGCATCGTCCCTGGCCCTTGTTGGCAGTTTTTCAATAAACGGAGTTTAAGAGACCGATGGGTATCAACGCATCCGGCGGCGCAGTCGTCTCCAGTCCGCGTCTTTACCAAACCCTGCCCCTCTCGACCATCTCCCAGGCGGAGCAACAGGATCGCTACCTGTCGCGCACCGAGCTGGACCGCCTCGAGGACTTTTTCTCCACTGGCCTAAAACGGCTAGAGATTGCCGAGGTCATTGCCGCCAATTCCGAAATCATTGTCAGTCGGGCAGCCAACCGCATCTTCACCGGCGGCTCCCCCATGGCCTATTTGGAGCGGCCAGAAGCCACCCAGGATGAGAAAGAAGCCTTTAAGCTAGGTACTGCCTTCTACGTGGAGTCCACGGGTGGCTTCATCGAGGCTATCCGCAACCTCTTTAGCGCCAGCGGCGTGGAGATCCCACCCAACTTCCGTCCCATTAACATCCCCCGCTACGGGGCTGCCAACATGCGCAAGTCGCTGCGGGATCTGAGCTGGTTCCTGCGCTACGTCACCTATGCCCTGGTGGCTGGGGATCCCAATATCCTTGTGGTTAACACCCGCGGCCTGCGGGAGATTATCGAAAATGCTTGCTCTGCTGAGGCCACCATTGTCGCCCTCCAGGAGATGAAGCGGGCCTCGGCCAGCTACTTCCGCAAGGATGCCGAGGCCGTGGCCATCATCAACCAGTACTTTGATGTGCTGCTCAGCGAGTTCATTGCCCCTGCTCCCTCCGACAAGCTGCGGCAGCGCAACGCCAGCACCGCCGACGGTCTGCCTCTGCAGGGACTCAAGCTGCCGCAGGTTTACAGTTTGGCAGCCGAAAAAGTGCCCGTCTTTGCCATGAAGCCGGGCCTCTCCAACGCGGAGAAAGAGGAGGTTATCAAAGCCGCCTACCGCCAGGTGTTCGAGCGGGATATCCGCCGCGCCTATGGCCTTAAGCTGGCCGACCTGGAGTCAAAGGTCAAAAACGGCGAGATCTCCATGAAGGAGTTTATCCGCCGCCTGGGCAAATCGGAGCTCTACCGCAAGCAGTTCTACGAGCCCTACATCAACAGCCGTGTGGTGGAGCTGGCCTTCCGCCACTTCCTGGGACGGGCCCCAGAAACCCGCGAGGAGGTGCAGACCTACTTTGCCATCGTCTCCAGCAAGGGGTTGGCGGGTTTAGTGGATGCCCTAGTGGATAGCCGCGAGTACAGTGACTACTTTGGCGAGGAGACGGTGCCCTACCTGCGCAAGCTGGGGGTGGAAGCCCAAACCAGCGCCAACTGGGGGCCCAAATTCGACCTTTACAACTACGCGGCTCCGCGCCGCAAGGTGCCCCAATTTATCACCCTCTTTGCCCGCTACAACCGCCCCCTGCCGGATCAGCACCCCTATGGCGTTGGCAACGACCCGCTGGAGATTCAGTTTGGTGCCATCTTCCCCAAAGAAACTCGCTCCCTCAAGGCCAGTCCCGCTCCCTTCAGCAAGGATGTCAAGCGCATTCTTATCCGGCGCGGCTTTGCCCTCACCAATGCCCGCACCAACCCCAAGGCAGTAGGGGATCCCGGCAGCCTTGGCCCCAAAGTCTTCAAGCTTACCCAAACCCCCAGCGACCGCAGCCGGCGGCTAGGGGTGCGGGCCGGCATCGTGGGCAGCGAGGGATCCACCCAGGCGGTGATCCGCGCCTGCTACCAGCAGGTGTACGGCTATGTGCCCTACGAAGGCCAACGACTCACCCGCTGGGAGATCAAGCTGGAGTCGGGCGAGATTACCGTCAAGGAGTTTGTCCGCCAACTGGCCAAGTCGGATCTCTTCCGCAACAAGTACTGGTCTAGCCTCTACGTCTGCAAAGCCATCGAGTTCATCCACCGCAAGCTGCTGGGTCGGCCCACCTACGGCCGGCAGGAGATGAACCGGTTGTTTGACATTGCCTCCAAGCAGGGCTTCTACGCCGTGGTGGACGCCATCCTCGACAGCGAGGAGTACCAGCAGGTCTTCGGGGAAGATATCGTGCCCTACGAGCGCTACCTCACCCCCGGCGGCCTGGCCCTGCGGCGGATGCGCCCTGGATCCAGCGACATGGCCGTGGTTACTAGGCCCATCCGCACCGACGACGATATCCCCCTCTTTGTCAAGCTGGGCCAGCCCCAGGACAAGCCCTCCGGCGAGCTGGAAATCCAGCGGCGAGTCCAGCAGGGAGTGCCCAGGATTCGCCAAGAGATCCCTGTCTTCAAGCTCACCAGCCTGGCCAACAAAGCGGAGGTCAACAACCTCATCCGCGCTGCTTACCGGCAGGTCTTCGAGCGGGACATGGACATCTACAACATCAGCGCCGAGCTCAGCTCCGCCGAGTCCAAGCTGCGCAATGGTGAGATTACCGTCAAGGAGTTCATCGAGGCGCTGGGGTGCTCTGAACTGTACCGCGCTGAGTTCTACGCTCCCTACCCCAACACCAAGGTCATTGAGCTGGGCACCAAGCACTTCCTAGGCCGCGCGCCCCTCAATCAGCAGGAGATCCGCAAGTACAACCAGATCTTGGCCACCCAGGGGTTGAAGGCCTTTGTGCGGGCCCTCCTCAACACCCAGGAGTACCGGGATCTCTTTGGCGAGGACACGGTGCCCTACCGCCGCTTCCCCACCCTGCCAGCGGCCAACTTCCCCAACACCCAGGAGCTGTATGGCCGCCTGACCAAGCAAAACAAAGAGTTGGTGGTACCCAGCTTCAGACCGGTGAGGAAAGACGATCGCAGCTAGATTAGCCCCCTCCTCCTGGGGGGAGAGGGGTGAGGATTAGGCTGCGTAGCCTAGGTGCCTCAGGGCAGCAGGGGTAACTACGCGCCCGCGGGGTGTGCGCTGCAGATAGCCAATTTGCAGGAGATAGGGCTCGTACACCTCCTCGATGGTCTGGGGATCCTCGCCTGTCACGGCGGCCATGGTCTCCAAGCCCACGGGCCCTCCCCCAAACTGCTCCACCAGTACCGTCAGGAGCTTGCGATCCGTCCAATCCAAGCCCATGGGATCCACCTGGAACAACTCCAAAGCAGCAATGGCAACCTCACGACTGATGTGGCCATTGCCCCGCACCTGGGCATAGTCGCGCACTCGCTTCAGGAGGCGGTTGGCTATGCGAGGGGTGCCTCGGGAGCGGCGAGCAATCTCCTCAGCTCCTGCGCAATCAATGGAGGTGTTCAAGAGGCGAGCGCTGCGTAACACAATCTCCGCCAGTTCGTGGGGCTCATAGAAGCGCAGCCGCTGCACCTGACCAAAGCGATCCCGCAGCGGCGAAGTCAGAGCGCCAATGCGGGTGGTGGCCCCAATGAGGGTGAAGCGCTCCAAGGGAATAGAGGTGATGCGGGCAGAGCGACCTTTGCCAAGGGTAATGTCGAGGCGAAAATCCTCCATTGCCGGATAGAGCAATTCCTCAGTAACCTTGGGCAGGCGGTGGATCTCGTCGATAAACAACACATCGCCCCGCTTAAGGCGCACTAGGTAGCCAGCAATGTCGCGGGGGCTCTCCAGCGCTGGCGCCGTGGTCATGTAGAAGCGGGATCCCATCTCCGCCGCCAGCACAGCAGCCACCGTGGTTTTGCCCAAGCCGGGCGGGCCGTAGAACAGCAGGTGATCCAAAGGCTCCCCGCGAGCGCGGGCTGCCGCAATGGCAATCGAGAGCACTTCCTTCAGCTCCGTCTGGCCGATGTACTCGGCTAGGGTGCGCGGGCGGAGGGATTCTTCTTGAGCTTCGCCGGGCTGAGCTTGGGGTTGCAGCAACCTCCTTCCGGCTTTGCTTTCGTCAAGAGGCAACTCTTCTTGCTGTTGCTGCCTGGGATCCCGAGAAGAAATGATCGCCATTGGTTACCCCCAGAGGCAATGACCCAACTTCAACTTTAAGAGGTCGCAGGGGAAAAGGACTACAGCAGCCCCAAAAAAACCCCTGGCCGGGGCCAGGGGTGTAGAGGTCAACTGGGCTGGGTAGGTCTTA